>SKLG01000551.1 GCA_007123335.1 Anaerolineae bacterium
GCAGCATATCCCTGCTCAAGCGGCGGTCCGGTGGGTAGAGGGCCGCCTCATGTTCCATCAGAGTCTCCAGGTCAAAGCGGGTGCTGATGATGCGCGCCGGCACGCCGCCCACCACCGTGTAAGGCGGGACATCCCTGTTCACCACCGCTCCGGCGGCCACGATCGCCCCACGGCCAATCCTCACCCCCTTGAGGATCGTCACGCCCGCGGCCACCCACACATCGTCCTCGATGATCACGTCCTGATCGTCCTCAGCCCTCTTTTCCTGCACGTCGTACATGAACCGCCGGGCAAGGGTGGTGTTGTGGTTCCCGCCGATGATCATCACCCGTGGGCCGAACATCACCTTGCTGCCCACAATGATCCGGCTCCGAGTGGCCAGCATCACGGCGCCAGCGCCGATGGACACGTCATCACCCACCTCGATATGGCCAAAGGTATAGTGCCCATCGGGATCAAAGATAAAGCGCCTCCCGTAACGCCGAAAGGCTGGCCGCAGCAAGAGCATCCTCATCCTGCGCCGCCCCAGGCGCCACAGGATCAACCCTTGCGCAAGCCCCCGCAATAGCAGCATGGCATTCACCGCTGAATCAGGCTCGCAAAGAGCCCCTCGTATTCGTCCACATAGCGGTCGAGCGAAAGGTGTGTTTCGGCAAAGCGACGTCCGCGCGCGCCCATCAACCTCCGTTCCTGCGGGTCGAGCTGGACCATGGCCTCGATCTTGGCTGCCAGGTCGGAGGGGTCTTGCCAATCAAAGAGGTAGCCGCTCTCACCATCCTGCACCAGCCGGGCATGATCCAGGGTGTCGCTCACCACCACCGGCCTCCCACAGGCCAACGCCTCGCAGACGACGTTGGGCAGGCCCTCACCATAGGAGGGGTGGACCAGCGCATCATGCTGGTGGAGCTGGTCGGCAATGTCGGTGCGCTGCCCCAACCACTCCCAGTGTTGCTTCAGGCCACATTCGGCGATTCGTCGCTCCATCAACTGGAGATACTGCCAGCGCTCGCCGGCCCTCACACGCTGCCCGATCCAGGTCACGTGTGGAAGCGACCCATTCCTCTGCTGCAAGAGGTTGAGCGCTTCGACGAGGCACAGCCCGTTCTTGTAGGGCGACACGCTGGCGATGACCAACAGGCGCAGGGGGTGGTTGTCAGAGTCGTTGGGCGCCGGCGCAAAGCCTTGCAGGTCATAGCCGTTATAGATGGTGGAGAGGCGGTCTCGCAGGAAGGGGTATCGCCGAGACAGGTTCTCACGTTGGTGATGAGAGTTGGTCACCACATGCGCGGACAAGCGGTAGAGTGGCCGCACCAGGCGCTCGCTCAGGTCGGGGCCTTGAGGCAGGTCGCAAAAGCGCTCCGACACGATCACCGGCACGCGAGGATTCGATAGCAGACGGCCGGCCACAAGGGCATAAAAGCTCGGCGTGGTCAAGAAGGAGAGAATCAGGTCATACCGACCCTCGGCGACCACCTTATGCAGGGCAGCCAGCACGTCGGGCGTATAGCGACCTCGCTTGAGGTGCCAATGCACAGGGACCCCGGCATCGTGTAAGGGCGCGGCCAGCAGATCGCCGGGCGCATAGCAAAAGAACGCCACCCGGTGGCCGCGCTGGGTCAGCCCCAGAGCCAGATTGACCATCTGCCGCTGCGCGCCGCCGGTCCCCAGGTTATCGATCACGAACAAGAGTTCCTGCTTCAAGAGACCCCCATCCTATTCATCCACCCACTGCTGTCCAGAGCTCTCGATCTGCGGAGGAGATGATCTTGTTGTCCGCAGTCTGCCGACCCCATTCTTGCCTGTTCCACTGGGCAGGAATGAGCAAGAGTGCCAGCATCAGAAAATAGGTAATGTTCGTTTCCGCGCCGCCTCCTTTGATCCAATCGCTCAAATATCCTGCGCAGGCGGATGCAACGAGAGGAAAGTAACCTCCGAGCCCGACCAAACCTATCTCGTGATGACGTCGCCACTGTCGGATAAATGACCATATGGCGCTGATTAAAACCCCTGTATAGAGAAAGAGACCGGGTAATCCCGTGTCGGCCAAGACGGCCAGCAACGGGTTGTGAATAGCTGCCCACTCGTATTGCCACACGCTCCTGAGCTCTCGCAGATGGGGCATGACTTCATAGGGCGCGTTGCCGACACCGGTGCCAAGCCAGAGATGCTCACGAATGACGAGGAGCGCGGCCTGCCAGATGGCCTCACGTCCACCCAATGCCGTATCTCCTGGATGTACGCCAAATCGCCCCAACGTCGTATAAAAGAGCAGAGGAGCCGCGATAGCTGCTGTCGCCAACATGAGCAGCCCCACGACACCCCAGAATCGCGTCCGTCGCCATAGCACAAATCCTGTCACGGTCACCGTCCAGGCAATGGCGCTGCCTCTTGAGCCGCTCAGGGCCACCAGGAGCAATGATGCGGCGATAAACACGATGCCGAGTAGTCTGTGTATCAACCCGACCCTCTCCTCGTCCCTGTTCGCCTGCCAGAGAACGGCAGGCACGACAAGAGGAAAGAGCCCACCGAGGGTGTTCTCGTTACCTCCCAGTATCTGGAGCCTGGTTCCGATCTGATAGTCACCAAGCAGCACCGTCCCAATGCCAATGAGAACAAATAACCAGCCTGACAGCGCCAATGTGTGCATCAGCCCGCTCAAGGTCTTTTTCGTGGTGATCTCGTTACTGATGAGCACCAAACACAAGGCGAAGCGAAGGATGTACGTGATCAGCGTGTCTATGGCGACGCTCAGATTGGATGCCCACAAGAGTGTGGCTGTGCTCCAGCCAAGGAATACCAGCATCAGCAGCATCGTGCTTGTCCATACCATAGGACGCCGTTGGGCTATCATCTCCAGTGCCCATGTGCCCAAGGCGGCTAATGTAAAAAAGCGGGTAAAAAGTAGGTGGAGGTCACCAGGAATGATCCCCGGCGGAATGACCAGCATAAATAAAGCAGCATATAAAGCCAGAGGCGGATTTTTCAAAATGATGAGGCATATGATCGGCACCAGGAGCAGTCCGAAGGTGAAAAGCGGCGAAAAGGGAGACCGATGGGCGAGATAGGGTGAGCCGGCGACCAATGAGACCATGCTGGCGACCAGAATGGCGCCCCAGCGCCATAGACCGGGTGCTCGTGGCCAAGATAGTACTCTTGACATTTTGAATCGATTGTTCATCGAAATACCTCTACAGATTTGAATCACCATCCGCGTGCAGAGCGTTGCGGTTCCTTACGCCACGTCGACGGATATCGAGCACGCTGAGCAAAGCATAGGCCGCAAAGGTCCACAGGATTGGCTCCAGGGGCATGCGAAAACGGGAGGCGCCCCAGAAGATGATGGCCGTCAACGTCGTCCCGGTCATAAAGGCGATGGCCAATAGCACGATAGAAGCCTTGGCGCGATGCAGCCACAACCCCACTAGCGAAAGCAGGAAAAGGATCGCGGCCAGTATGGTTGCTGGCACGTTGCAGAGCGCGCATACCTCATCCGCCACCAGGCGCTGCACCGGCGCCCAGAGCCGTACCACTTTCCAGGCGTAAAGCCTGAAAAGCATGGCCGGAGAAAGCTGCTCGAGGGTGGCGAGCCCCATCTGCCAGAAAAGCGTGTCCCGCTGCACCTCGGGGACGTTCAGCAACGCCTCTGCCGCTGTGCCCCCAGGCTCCAGCCATCCCCCAGGGTAGCTGGCAATGGTCTGGGGGCTGTGGGCGCCGGCAAAGACCACGCCACTGCCGGTGGTGCCCGGTATCAGCGCACCCATCACCAGCAGGTTGCGGAGCATCCACGGCAGCAAAACCAGCGCCGTGGCTCCGGCAAAGGCCAAGGCCATGCGCCAGGGCATACGCCGGCGGTGAAACCACAGCATCCACAAGCCAACCAGGGCCGCCACCAGGGCAAAGTTGGTCCTGGTGAGGATGGCTGCCCCAGATACGAGGCCCGCTGCCCCCGCGAGTTTCGGCGAGGGATGCGCGTCAAGCCGCAGCAGGAGACCAAAGACGAGGAGCTGCAAGACGGCGAACAAGGGCTCGGTGACGAGGAAATTGCCAAAGTAAAGCCCATGAGGCCAAATAGCGATCAGGGCGGATGCGAGCAACCCGCATCTTGGGCTGTGTAGCTGCGATCCAACCCAGAACGCCAAAGGGATTAGAAGGGCGATAAGCAGATGGTTCGCGTATACACCATAGCTCGGCGCCGGCCCCAAGACCCCGTACACCCCGGCGAGGAATAAGGGAAAGAGCGGCGCCCTGTAGGCTGTAGGCTCTGGCGCTTGATCCGCTCTGCTCTGTGAATATCCCCGACCCTCGGCGACGTTGCGGGCGATCCGATAGTAGCTGATCTCGTCGCCCTGGGCCAGAAAAGCCTGTTCCGCCGGCGTGCCCGCGTACATGGTTTGGAACGCGCTGGTCTGCGGCTGTATGCGCCGGTTCAGGGGGCTCAGCCAGCGCGCATAGGCCCAGTTCGCGCCGAGAGACACGACGAGGAGTATGGCAAGCCAAGGTATAGCTGCTTGTCTCATCAGCCCGTATCGGTGACGGGAAGCAGCATCCTTATCTGTTTGTGGCTCTACGTAAAGAGGCTGTACTCTCAAAAGACCTCCTGACACTTGAGATCAAGCGGGCGTTCCCGTGTCTTGATACTCTCGATCTCACAGATGGCGACCCGATGTTTCCCAGAGCCGGTAGCCGGAATATCGTCCACAAACTCAAAGCTCACCCGGCAGTCATCGCCCATGAGCAGCCTGGTATAGGCTGTGATCTCATCCAGTTCTGCCGGCGTATAGCTGGCGTCTGTCTTTTTAATGCGAAACACGATGTCCGAGTAGCTCTTTTGGATCACCTGGAAACTGCGTACCCAATCGCGAAAATACATCATAAACTCGAAATAGCCTGACTCTACCAGGGTGCCATCGCTTTTCCTAAAAACATCCTCCGTCTTGCCAAGTAATGATCTGAGCACTTGCTCGCCCTGGCTGTGTTGATCATCATGAGGAACTAGGGCACCCATATCGCCGATGCTGTAGCGGATGAGCGGCATAGCCCGGTTGCTGAGTAGGGTTACTAGAATCTCTCCTTCTGTGCCGTCCGGTACACGATTTCCCTGGCCGTCGACGATCTCGATATAGCAGCCCCAAGGCGCCACCCAAAAGCCGTCGCAGCCCGGTCGCTCACAGGCGATATCGCCCACCTCTCTGGAGCCATAACGATCGAATACCCTGCATCCAAACACGCGCTCGATGGTCTCGCGCATAACGGGATAGAGCGTAACGGCGGATGAGATGATGGCCGTTTGGGGCGCTACAGCCAACCCCTCACGTTCAGAGAATCTGGCCAGCTCATAGAGCGATTCCGCATAGGCGACGATCAGCTTGGGCCGATCCCTATTGAGCATGGCGATGGACTCGCGCATCCGCTCAGGCGTCATGAGGTAGGCATTCAGGAAGGTGACGTTGGTTAGCTTGTTGATGAACCGCGCCTGCCACTCCTGGCTGCCGCGGATGATGTCGCGCTCCGAGCCCCAGAGGCACACTTCGCGTTCACCTATCTCTTTGCCCACCAGTTTCGAGAACAATAGCTTGATCGCCCCCGACTGCACGGCATAGTCCCAATCCTGGATGAGCCGCACCGGCTCTCCCGTTGAGCCGCCGGAGGTGTTCTCGAACCATCTGCGTTGCGGCAGATCGCCCGACTTGAGGTCCTCAAATCGCGTGCGAATGATATCCTTGGTCAGAATGGGCATGCGCTCGAGATACGCCATAGGGTCATCGTAAAAAGAATCCCCCAGGGCACGCATCACCTCGGCATAATAGGGTACCTGCTGTCTACTGTGCTCCAGGAGCTGAATGAGGAGTCTCGGAGACGTATCGGCGGGAACACCATGCTCCACTTCTCTCAGAAAACGCCTATAATAGCGCCCCAACTCCTGACCCCGTGCCCGGACCAGGCCGAAATAGAGCCACTTGCGCCAGTTCACATCGACCACTTTCGATATCTCCTCATGTTTGCCCACCCATCGAACACCGGGCAGGCGCCGATCCTCTCCATGCCGCGCACCACATGGGCGTTCATGGTTTACGATCAGGTCGGTGCCCACAAGTAGCGCATATCGACAAAAGCCCATTCACGGCCCTTCAATTTCGGACATGATATAGCGATACTTGCCAGAGCTTGAGGCCTGGATGTCCTCCAGGAATTCAAAGGTTAACTGGCAATCCTCGCCCATGACTTGCTTGGTTTGGAGCGCAATGTCGCTCAGCTCGGACGGATCGTACCCGGTATCGGACGGTACGATTCTGAATACGACGTCGGAATAGCCTTTTTGGATGATCTGATATTTCCAGATCCATTCGCGGGAGTACAGCATAGAGCCAAAGAACGAGGCATGGACGACCGCTCCTGACCGCGTTCTGAACATGTCGACGGTGCGACCCAGGACCGTCTCCAACACCTGGCCAACGGGAGCTCCTTTGTCGCTCGCCGCAGCTCTGAGCACGCCTCGGTCGCCGATGGCATAGCGAACGAAAGGCATGGCCAGATTGGTCAGCGAGGTCACCAGGATCTCTCCGGCGGCGCCTGGCGGTACCCGCTGCTTGGCATCATCCACGACCTCAACATAATTACCCCATGGAGCCACCCAAAGCCCGGAAAGCCCCGGACGCTCGCAGGCGATGTCTCCTACCTCTCTGGAGCCATAGCGATTGAACACCTGGCACTGAAAGACCCTCTCGATCGTCTGGCGAACCAAAGGATGTAACGTGCCTGCGGTCGTGATCACGGCGGACCCGCTGTCCACCGTCATACCCTCGCGTTGGGCAAAGCGGGCCAGCTCATAGATCGCCTCGACGTAGGCGACAATGAGCCTGGGGCGCCGCGCCTGTATCAGATCGAGGCAGGCGCGCATCTCGGCTTCCGTCATGTGAAAAACATTCACCATCACCGTGTTGGAGAGCTTGTTGATCAGTTGCGCCTTCCATTCATGGTGTCCACGCGCAATATCGCTCGTCGAGCCCCACAGAAGCATCTCACACTCGCCCATCTCCCGCCCAGCTAACCTCGAATAGAGCAGCTTCAAGGCGCCGGACTGGGCCGCAAAGTCCCAGTCCTGGATGAATCGCACCGCCTCGCCGGTTGAGCCGCTGGAGGTGTTTTCATACCACCTGCGACGGGCGAGATCGTCGGATTTGAGTTCGTCGAAATGGTTGCGAATGATCTCCTTGGTGAGCACGGGCAGATGGGTCAGGTAGGCCTCGGGATCGTCGTAGAACGACTCTCCCAAACGGGCCATGATGCGCCTGTAGTAGGGGACATGATCTCGGCAATGTTCCAGCAGCCGGATCAACAGTCGCTTGGTGGTGTCCGGTCGGATGCCATCTCGATCCTCGCGCACAAACTGTCGATAGTATCGGCCCACGGGCTGACCCCTCAGCCCTACAACCGCGAAATAGACCATGCCATAAAGATTCATCTCACGAATCGCTCTCTTGGGGAATAGACGCATGCTCGTGTCGTGTCAGGTAACGCAGCGAGCCCAGCAACCCCCGGCGCCTCAGACCAAAGTGCCAGCGAGCGCCCCAGCGGTCGAACCAGGCGCGTCTCCTGGCATACCAGGCGGCATAGGTTTCAAGATCCATCCGAGCCAGCGGACGACTGACCCACCTAGCTCTCATGGTAGCCCGATGCAGAGGATCGCCGATCACCTGATCCCTCACCTGCCAATAGGCCCGTAGCTTATGCTGCGGGCTCTGTCCGCGTCGAAAGGAGATCAGTAGCCCCAGACCCTCGCGATTTCTCGGCGCGCTCTTGATCCTCCCCACTCCTCCACCGTCCGAAAAATCGGAAAAGTAGAGATTGCCCAGCCCATAAAACACGGGACAACCGTCGATCCTCTCCATGCCGCGCACCACATGGGCGTGATGGCCCACGATGAGGTCGGCGCCCATATGGGCCAGTTGGTGCGCCATGGCGCGGTCCTGCGGCCTTGGGTAGGCAAAGAGTTCGTCGCTCCAGTGGGCCAAGACGAGCACCCAATCCGCCTGGGCGCGTAGCTCATGGATGATGCGCTTGGCTTCTTTTTCTCCCGGCCAGCAGTTCGGTCCCGGCACGGCCAGCCACTCTGGATGCGTCTCTGGGAACACCCAGTTGATGATGGCCAGTCGCCCCTCGCGTGTTTCCCAAAAGAGGGGCCTGCGGATCTCTTCTTCCGTCCGACCGGCGCCCGTGGTGACGAATCCCGACTTGTTGAGCGCAGCCATCGTGTCGGCCAAACCCTCCTCTCCGCCATCCATGACGTGGTTGGTGGCCAGGGCGGCAAAACCGGGCGCCCACCGCCTGATGACGTCGACAGACTGTGGATGGGCCAGTAGCCTGGGACCGCTGGAACGCGGCGTAGGATTCAGCCTATCCCCAATGGGCAGCTCCCAGTTGAACAGCAATCGTGACTCGCCGTCAGCGACGGTTTCTGGGGGCAGCAGAGGCGGCCAGGCCGGCATGTTGCCGTCGCCGATGGCGATGTCGCCCAGGCACAGTAATCGCATGGTCACCCCTTCCTCGATGTTATCGACAAAGAGGGTGGATTGACGGTTATCTGAAAGGGGATCAAGGCTTGGAGCAAGGCCCTATCGTCGCCATTGAGGCCCCATGCCCAGATGGCCAGGATATAGACGAAGGAGACAGCCGCCGCCGATGCTCCCAGGGTCAACCAGCTATCCGGCATGCGCACGAGAGTGAATCCGTAGGCCAGGCCCCAGGCCAATGCTGTGCCTGCCATGCTGGCGATCAAGTGGGGCATGAACGTCCACCAGCGCAGGTTCATGGCGTGCGCTGTGTATATGGGCATATAAATCCCATTTTTCGCCGTCCAGGCGATGGCGGTGGCTACAGCCACACCGACGGCTGCCCACCCTCCCCACCGCGCCAGGAGGATGGCCAGCCCCAGGTTCGCGAGACCGCTCAACAATGTGGCGATGCCCGGCCAACGCACCTTGTTGTATGCGTTCTGAACATGCAACAAGGGGCGAACAGACAGGTTCAGGGCATGATGAAAGATGATGATGATGAGCAGAACGGCCAGATACGCATAGGACGGGCCGAGCCACACGGTGAGCAGCGAGGGCGCGAATCCGCATAAAAGGCCCACCGGCAACCCGAGGGCCAGCCCCAGCAGCTTGACGGACTGGGCGGCGAGCTGCTGCAGACCCGCCCAGTCCTCCTGAGCGTACTTGATGAGGATGATGGGTCTGATCACTGTGCTGGCGGCGTTGACCAGGTATTCCATAAAGATCGAGAACTGGGCCACCGAGGCATATCCTCCCGTTACCGCAGAGCCAAAGAAAGCGTTGACGACGAGGAGATCGACCCGCCCCAGAAGAGCAGCCCCCACCATGTTCACCATCACCCAGCTTCCCATGTTGGCCATTGCTCCCAGCCGCACACGGTTTAAGTCCGCCAGGCGGATATGCAGTTCAGGCGTCAATCTGCGCCACAGGTACACGAATCCCGTCAGAACAACCACGGCTGCGCATAACGATGCCCCCCCGACATACCACAGCCGCCCGGGAAGCATGGTGTACAAGGCAAGGATGAGGCCCACCCGAGCCAGAATTCCGAGTAGATTCACCAGGTTGATGAACAGGAAGCGACTGTGTACAAGACAAGATACCGAAAAGCAGCCGCCCAACACGGTGATGAGGAACGAGCTGGCTATCAGGAGAAAAAGCCAGCTACTATCTCTTTCCCATCCCGGGCTTATCCCAAAGATCGCGGAAAAGTATAGGGATAGGATGATGATGACGGGGCTCAGCGCGGCAATGATCCCCAAGAGGCCAAATAAAGCCGAGTTGAACGTCTTGTTGGCGGCGGACACATCCCAACGGCCGAGATCGATGGCTACGAAACGACTGAGCGCGGAATCGAGGGCTGTGGTCAGAATCGACATGTACGACACGACGGTGATCACCAACTGGATCATACCGAACGCGGCGATGCCCAGGTGACCGATCAGAAAAGGGGTTAACCACAGATTCACGAGAACCTGAGCCCCGACAAATACGACGTTTGCGCCTACGTTGGTCAAAAAGCCTTTTCTGGCGCGCCCGGTCTCTGGAGCATTGCCTACGGCTGCGGTGGTCTCTGCGGGTCGCTCTTGATGCGTCGCGAGCGACTGTTGCGTGGCTATTCCCGATCCTGACACCGTGTAGGATTTCGCCATGGTCGTTATTCCCGATCCAGTGAGGTCAGCCACGCCCTGAGGGGTGGCAAATCGAGCTGATACCGCA
>SKLG01000099.1 GCA_007123335.1 Anaerolineae bacterium
GCTTAAGCACGCAAGTCGGTTCTTGATGATGCTGACCCTGATGATGAGTGTATTGCTGTTGCTATCCTGTCGACAAGAGGCCCCGACGGCGGAACCCACGCCTCTGCCCCCATCCGAGTCCACCGAGACCTCGGAATGGGCTCCCGAACTCTTGACCCGTCAGCGCCATGAGGAAAAGATTCATAGCGTGGCCTTTGCTCCCGATGGCAGCCTGATAGCCGCCGGCCTATCCACAGAGGCGCGGCTGTGGTCGGTGACTGGCGAGGGCGAGGCGGACACCATCGAGTATCGACATACGGTAGAAGATCTGGCCTTTTCCCCTAATGGAACGCTCTTGGGCGGCGGGCAGGGTCTTTGGGGCGTCCGTCTGGTCCAAGTCGCGGATGGCAGCGAGCTGCATCAGTTGGGCAGCGGTTACAACAACCGCCTGGCCTTTTCTCCCGCTGGCGAGACGGTGGCCACCGGCAACCGAGGGGGGATCGTTTCGCTCTGGCGCGTCCAAGATGGCGAGCTCCTGGCCGAGTGGGAGGCTCCCGAGACCGCGTGGGTTGCGGCTCTGGCTTTTTCGCCCGACGGGCAGATCCTCGCCGCGGGACATTGGGGAGGGGAGGTGCATCTCTGGCAGGTGAGCGATGGGCGTCTGTTGCACACCTTGCCGCCCCAGACCGATTTCTGTGAGGTCGAAGGTCTGGCCTTTACTGCCGATGGCCAGCGGTTAGCGGTGGCCGGTGCGCGTCACGAGCTTGATCATGTGATTCGGCTATGGACTGTGGCCGATGGAAGCATTCATCAGGATCTGTCGCTCTCCAGCGAGACCAATGCCGTAGCCATATCGCCCGATGGACAACTGCTGGCCGCTGGAACGCGCGAGGGCGTCACCCTGTGGCAGATGCCCGAAGGCGCGCTGTTGCAGGCCTTGGAGCGGGGTTCGGAAGATGGGGCCGAGGCTGATTGGGTGACCGACGTGGCCTTTTCTCCCGACGGCCGGATGCTGGTCGTCGGCTGGTGGAACGGCCTGCTGGAGCTCTGGCAGATAGAGCCCTGACCCTGGAGGGCGATATCCAGCAGGCCAAGTAACGGAATAAGCGGTGAATCGATAGGGGGCGATGAGGCCGGTACCGACCTCATCGTCCCCCTATGGGCTACCAATCCGCGACGCTGCCGTCCGAGTCATAATAGAACTCGCCGCCCAGCTCCTCGGTATACTCTGCATCCTCTTGCAGCACCGCCTCATCGATCTCGATGCCCAGCCCCGGCTTGGTGGGCAGCTCGATAAAGCCATCCTGCACCCGCCACGGCTCGATGAGAAAGCCCTCGCCCAGGCCCTGGTCGATCTGCTCCTGCATGAGGAAATTGGGCACGGCGGCATCGACGTGCAGACACGCCGAAAAGGCCACCGGGCCGATGGCGCAGTGGGGCATGATGTGCATATAGTAGACCTCGGCCATGTTGGCCACCCGCTTGAGCTCGCTGATCCCGCCCACGTGAGAGGCGTCGGGCTGGATCAAGGCCACCGCCTGCTTCTCAAAGACCTCGCGGAACCCCCAGCGGGTGAGCAGCCGCTCGCCGGTGGCGATGGGGAAGGGCACGTGGTCGGAGACAAGCTTGAGCGCGTCGACATTCTCCTGGGGCACCGGCTCCTCCACGAACGCGGGGCGCATCCCCTTGATCTCGTGGCAGACCTCGATGGCCATCGCCGGGGTCATCTTGCCGTGAAAGTCAAAGCATAGCTCTACATCCGGCCCCACCCACTCGCGCATGGTGTAGGCCTTTTCCACAAACTCGTCGATGACCGACGGGGGCTCGTGGGCTCGCCACTTGGCGCCCGGCCCCGATTTGAACGCCTTGTACCCGCCCTTTTCGATGAGCGCGTCAAGGCGCTCCCTGGATGCGGCCTGGCCGGCCTCGCTCATATCGCGGATGCCCCAGTGGGCGTATACCCGGATCCGATCGCGCACGGGACCGCCCAGCAGGGCATAGACCGGCGCGTTATAATACTTGCCGGCAATGTCCCACAGGGCCTGGTCGATGCCCGAGAGGGCGGTCATGAGCACGTTGCCGCCCCGATAAAAGGCAGAGCGGTAGATGTGCTGCCAGTGGTGCTCGATTCGCAACGGGTCCTTGCCGATGAGGTACTCGGCAAGCTCCTCCACGGCGGCGTGGACGCTCTTGGGCTTGCCCTCCAGGGTGAGCTCACCCCAGCCAACCAACCCGTTGTCGGTGCTGATCTTGACCAACCGGGTGCGCGGTTGTGGGAAGAACTGTTCGATGTCGGCGATACGCATGGAACCTCCTGCTCTCTATTGGCGGCGCAGCGATAACAGGGGCAGTATACTATCAGGTTCTTTCATGATCAACCCAGCATGGCAAAAAGCCGACATCTCGTCATTCCGGCCTCATAGGGTGCGGGGAACAATAGCCGTCAGATCTAGATTTAGTTGACAAAGTTATTTTGACATCGTATACTAGTTATAGAGGGCTTTTCGGGCTCATGGGTAGAAACGGCGGAGCAAGGCCTCGTTCAGATCGTTATGGAGGGTGGGCAGAGGAGCGTATCTGCTCAGCGTATGAGGAGGTTGTACCATGATGTTCTTTGGGTGGTTGTTGGCCGTCCTTGGATTCGGCGCCCTGGCGTACAAGCTGGGTTGGCACGAATCGCGAGAGAAGGA
>SKLG01000063.1 GCA_007123335.1 Anaerolineae bacterium
AGGGGGTCAGGACGCTGACCATCGGCCAGGCCGGCGAGACGCTGTCGCGCATCGCCACGGTGCACACCGAGTCCACCTCGGTGGCCGGCCAGGGCGGCTTTGGCGCCGTGATGGGCAGCAAGAAATTAAAGGCGATCAGCGTTAGCGGCAGCAGCGAGGTGCCCGTCGCCCACCCCGAGCGGCTGCGCGAGCTGTTCCGCGCCGTAGCCGCCGAGACCCGCGATCTGCGTCGCCGCGACCTCTCGGCGATGAACGAGCAACTGGCTCAGGATGGCGGCGGCCACGCCCGGCTCACCGCCTGCACCGCCTATTGTCCCAGCCCCTGCCGCCTTGAGGTCACCGACGTGCAGGGCTGCCAGTTCGACCGCAAGTGGTCGGGGGCGCTGGCCTGCGTCAGCGGGCTGTTTCGCGGCGGCGGGCGCATGGCGTTGTACGACTGGAACGTCGGCTTTCGCGGTGCGTTCGAGCTGAACATGCACGCCAACCGCCTGGGGCTCAATCACTGGGAGATCCTGGTGGGCATCGTGCCGTGGCTGCGCAGCGCCGAGCGCGCCGGGCTGCTGAACGAGTTGAACGGCCAGCCGCTGGCCTGGAACGACATGGCCTTTTGGGTGCGCTTTCTGGATGACATGGCCTACCGGCGCGGCGACGGCGCCGCCCTGGCCGAGGGCGGCGTGCGCGCCGCCGAGATGCTCAACCTGGGCACAGAGATCGTGCGCCGCTACTATACCGGGTGGGGCTACTCTGGCCACTGGGACGGCCACGCCGCCTTTGTGAACTATATCGTCTATCCTTTCTGGATCCCCAGCGCCATCCATTGGGCCATGGACACCCGCGACCCGGCCAGCAGCACCCACGGCTACATCCAGAATGTCATCTACTGGGGGCCGTTTGGCAACCAGTACAAGCGCGACGAGGCGCCCATCACCTGGGAGCACATGAAGGGCATCGGCGAGCGGGTCTATGGCCGGGCCGACACGCTGGACCCGCTGAGCGGCTACGAGGGCAAGTCGGTGCCCGCCGCCTACCACGCCCTGCGCTCGGTGATGAAGGACTGCCTGCCCACCGACGACCAGGTCTTTCCGCTGATCTATAGCCACAAGACCGAGGACCGTTTCTGCCGGGTGGCCGGCATCGATGGGCCGGATGTGGACTCGCACCTCTTCCGCGCCGGCACCGGCGTCGATTGGGACCCCATCGAGTTCTCTCGCGCTGCCGAGCGGGTGCTGAATCTGGAGCGGGCCATCAGCGTGCGCCATTTCGCCAAGGATCGGCGTATGGATGAGCGGGTGCTGCCCAGCTTTAGCTACGACGAGAACTGGGTGAACCCCGAGCTGGGCCAGCGCATGGCGTTGGAGCGGGAGCGCTTTGATCCGGTGATGGATCATTATCTGGCGCTGCGCGGCTGGGACCAGGAGAACGGCTGGCCCACCCGCGAGACGCTGCAGGGCCTCGATCTGGAGATCTATGACGAAATGATCGCCGGCGCCGCAGCGGCCAGCGAGCGGCTGCCCGAGTTGCCGCCGGTGGCCCCGGTGGAGGATATCCACCGCTACGATCCGGACCGCACCGATCGCGTCGGTCCGTCAAAAGAGGAAGCGGCCGCGGAATAGGCCTATGCCTGGCCGGGGATGCACGTCGGACTCGACATCCGCATCCCCGGTATGCATTGACAGCCCACAGGCAGGGTATATGATATCTTTTGTTGGACACGTGATGGTCTGGTGCTCGGAACGGTGACGGATGGACGATGACGCAGACAGGGAGCGAGATGATCCTTTGGCGACGGATGGCAGCCTGGGCGTTGCGTCCGACGGCTGCGCCGATCCGACGGCTGGCGTTCGCCACCTCCACTCCTGAGCGAAGCGAGGCGCCCCCTACCACCGAGGGCTGGCAGGCCCTGGGGCGCCAGCGACGCCCGCGATGGTCCCAGATCGGCGCCTGGCTAGTGGTGGCCATCGCCGTTGCCGTGTTGGGCTTTTCGGTATCGGCGGCGCTTCGGAGCCGGCTCTTTGACTGCTCGGCCACCATCGAGCAGATCGAGCGCCCCGGCCTGCAGGTAGAAATCGGTAACTCGACGACCTCCCAGCCGGCGATGGCGGGCCAGTTGTTGCACGAGGGCAGCGCCCTCGTCGCCGAGCCAGGGACGGTGGCGCACATCGACTTGTGCGGCGATGGCCTGCTGCGTATCGAGTCGGCGGGAAGTTGGCGCCTCGTCGAGCTGCGCCGCAGCCGCAACGGCCAACTCTCGCGGGTGGTCATCGAGCAGATCGAGGGCCAGGCCAGCGTGGTCTCGCCCCCCGCCTATCGCGGGCGCCAGGCGCAGACCATCGTACGCCTGCCCGAGGGACAGGTCGAGGTGCGCGGCGTGGTCACCCTGCGCACAACCGCCGATGGCGAGACTCGGGTAGAAGTGCTGCAAGGGCGTTGCGTGGTGCTGAACGGCGCCAAGCACCGCGAGTTGGTGGCGGGTGAGGCGCTGGTGCTGCCCTAGCGCCCGATAGCCCCCTTGGAAGGGGGTAGCAAGAGGAGGCGACGATGAAACCCAAGGATCGCGTATTGGCGGCGCTCCACCACGAGGAGCCCGACCGCGTGCCCACCGGTGAGAACGCCGTCGATTACGAGCTGGTGGAGCGCATCCTGGGGCGCGAGACGCTCTACAACTC
>SKLG01000194.1 GCA_007123335.1 Anaerolineae bacterium
ATCCGGTGAGCGAGGTGCACCGCCTGACCCATGGCCAAGGCGCCGATCTGGTCATCGACTGCTCCGGCGGCGAGGTGGCCATCACCCAGGCCACGAGAATGGTCAAGACCGGCGGCTGGATTACGGTGGTGGGCCTATGGGGCCACGACATCCGCTGCAACATCGACAACATCCCCTACAACAACCTCACCGTGCGCGGCACCTGGGGCTGGGGTGGGATGGAGATCGAGGACCAGGCGGTGCGCATGGCCGAGGGCTGGCACTCTTGGGAGCGGGCGTTGCAGATCCTGGCCATGGACAAGATCGACCTGAACCCCATCGTCACCGCCCATATTCCGCTGAAGGAGTGGAAGGACGCCTTTTTGCGGCTGGAGCGCAAGGAGGAGATCAAGGTGATGATCTATCCGAATGAGAAGCACATGCCGTAATTAGAGATCGAGATCGACATCATCCGCGTACTATGCGGTTACACAAGAGACTTGGATTGGAGGAACGATGCTCAGGGTTGGTGTGCGGGAACTCCAAGCGCGTGCCTCAGAGATCGTTCGCGCCCTACGCGAGCGTCGCATCTCCTATATCATCACCTATCGCGGCAGACCAGTAGGTATGTTGACACCCCTGGTTGAACCAGCTCAAGGTGTAGGGGATGTTGGGGAGGGACGCGACATCGACGCATGGGGGGAACTGACCCGCCTTGGCGAGGAGATTGGCCGCGAGTGGCAATCTCCTCTTACAGGGAGCGAGCTTCTTTCGCAGATGCGACGCTAGGACGCCGCGTAGCGTGCTCTGCTACAGCGATGGATCGGCGTCGAATCTCTCCATCCACCATGCGTCGACATAACGCCCCGCCGCATCCTGAAGCTGCGCGGTGAGGCCGCCGTCCACCACCAGGGCGTGGCCGGTGACGAACGACGATTCGTCGGAGGCCAAAAAGAGGGCGCAGTTGGCCGCCTCGCGCATCGATCCCGGTCGGCCCAGAAGGTAGACCAGCCCCTGCCGGCGCACCTCCGCCGGTGTGGCGTTGAGCATCTCGATCTTGCCCTCGGTGACGATGCGTCCGGGGCAGAGGGCGTTGACGCGGATGTTGTCGCGGCCATAGTCGATGGCCATCTGCCGCGCCAGGTTGATCAGCGCCGCCTTGAGGGCGTTGTAGGTGGCATTGTCCGGCCCGGCCAGGTAGCCTTGCACCGACGAGGTGATGATGATCGAGCCTCCGCCAGCCTTGATCATCTCGGGAATGGCTACTTGTGCGGCGATGGCCGTCGCCTTGACGGTCATAGCAAAGGCATAGTCCCAATCCTCCTCGCGGAGGTCGACGACGCTTCCGCCGCGCCCCGAGTAGGCGTTGCTCATCAGCACGTCGAGCCGGCCATAGGTGTCCACGGCAAAGCGCACCAGATCGCGGACCTGATCCGCCTCGCTCACGTCCGCATAGCAGTAGCTGGCCTCACCGCCGGCGGAGCGGATGCCCTCCACCACCTCCTGGCCCAGCTCGCGCCGGCGTCCGTTGATGACTACTTTGGCGCCCTCCTCGGCAAGACGCTCGGCGCTGGCGCGGCCGATGCCCGAGGTGGAGCCGGTGACGATGGCGACCTTGCCCTCCATTCGGTTGCCCATGATATCCTCCTTACGGTCTCCTATGTGTGCATCGGATGATGGTGTTTGGGGATGCCGAGCCGGCGCTCGGCGTTCCCGAGACGGCTATCTCTCCAACGTTACGAGCCAGTCGCCCATGGTGGGTGGCAATGGAATGGTCCAACGTGGCGAGCCTGTGACGAGGCCCAGATCGTGAGCTTGGCCGGTTCGCGGGTCCATAAAGCGGGCGGTGTAGTTCACCTCGGGCTCTAGCTCTTCCACCGTGGCGCCCTCTCCGCGCGGTGGCGGGAAAAAGAGGCGCGGCAGGTAGATGACCCGCACCTGACCGGGGATGCCCGCCGCATAAGGCGCTGTGGGGTTCTCGCCATCGGCGTGGGGCGTCACCCACTCGGGGTGCGGCGTGAACGCCCACCAGGGATAGCGTTCCAGCAGCGCCTTGCCGATACCAAGCTGAGTCGAGCCGGGGTATTGCGCGGCGACCTCCCACGGCGTGTCGCCCATGGCCACGCCCCACGGCGAGGGGCCAAAGGGATCGCCGGGGTTGTTGGCCTGCCAGATGCCGTTGGCGCCGTAGGTGAACCCGGCCATGCCCGAGAGGGTCAGCGCCCAGAAGGCCAGACGCTGGGTGTCGACCTCGGCGCGGGCGCCCTCGAATCCACCCTCGATTTGGATGACGGGTTTGTGCGGTTCGCGGGCCAGCGCTTCCTGCACCGTGGTCAGGCTCCTGCCAAAGGCGTCGGGTCGGCCGATGCCGGTAAAGAGCGCTCGCGCATCCAACAGATCCTCGTCCTCCGCGGTCAACGGCTCGACGCCGGGGATGGTGTGGGTCACCAGCGGGTGACCGTAGGGGTCCATGCGGCGTATATAGCGCGCCACTTCTCCCCAGCCCCGGCGCAGCGCCGGCATGCGCGTCTCGCGATCGGGGTCCAGATACCAGGGCAGCGGCACCGTACCGCCGAGGCACCAGATCACCGGGTAAGCGCCCCAGCGCGCGATGAGGTAGCGCCAATGCTGGGTCATCCGCTCGATGCCCATCCAGTCGAGGTAAAAGCTCCAGGCGCCGACGATG
>SKLG01000097.1 GCA_007123335.1 Anaerolineae bacterium
GCCGCCCCGCTGGGTGAGGGCCAGCGGCGAGATGCCCAACTCGGCGGACATGATCTCGAGCACCCGTGGCAGGTCAAAGGCCCCCTGGCAGCGTCCGGTGCCCACCCGCGTGCGCCGCTTGATGGCATCATAAGTGCGCGCCGGTATGGGGCCGTGGCAGGCGGCCACGATCTCGGCCTCGGTCACCGTCTCGCAGCGGCAGACGATGCGGCCAAAGCGCGGGTCCTGGGCGATGAGCGCCTCCTGCTCGGCGCGGGAGCATTCGGAAAAGCGTGGGATAGCGCCGTCGGGCCCGACGCCGCGCTCAGGGACGTACTCGCGTCGCTCTACTAGCTCCAGGCCGGCCTCGCGGAGCAGCGCCGCCACATACTCGGCGATGGCCGGCGCGGCGGTGAGCCCCGGCGACTCGATCCCCGCCAGGACCACCAGCCCCTTGGGCTCAGGTGGGATGTCGATGAGGAAATCATCGTTGGAAGAGCCGCCGCTGGCCGTCGCCCGCAGTCCGGTAAAGGTGCGGATGACCTGCCGGATATTCAGCCCAGGCATCAACCGCAGCGCGCCGGAGATGACCTCCTCCAGTCCCTCCGCCGTGGTGCGCAGGTCCTCCTTGTCGGCGATCTCTTGGGCGTTGGGGCCCAAAAGCACGTTGCCGTGGATGGTGCGGGTGACGAGGATACCCTTGCTGATCGGCGTGGGGCAGGGAAACAGCACGCCGCGCACCTGCTCAGCGACGGCCTTGTCCAGCACCAGGTATTCGCCGCGTCGCGGGGTGATGCGCAGGCCATTCAGCCCGGCCTGAGCCATCAGCTCGTCGGCCCATAACCCGGCGGTGATGATCGTCCAGCGGGCGCGCAGCTCGCCTTCAGCGGTGCTCACGCCCACGATGGCCTCGGTCCCCGAACCGTCTCGTTCGCGCAACATCCCGGTGACGGCGGTACCCAGACGCAGGGTCACGCCATTGGTCACGGCATTCTCGGCAGCGCCGATGCACAGCCCAAAGGGGTCCACCAGGCCGCCGCTAGGGGCATAGAGCGCGCCGGTGGTATCGCCGGTCAGCCCCGGTTCTCGACGGAGCATCTCTTCCGCCGAGAGGACCTCCAGGCCGGGCACGCCGTTCTCGCAGCCTCGGGCGCGCAGGTCTTCAAGGGTTTGCAGGTCCGCTTCGCTGACCGCCACCACGTGGGTGCCGCAGCGCTGAAAATCGACGTCCAGCTCGCCGCAGACCTGATCATAGAGGGCGTTGCCCGCCACATTCAGGCGCGCCTTGAGCGTCCCCGGCTTGGCGTCGTATCCGGCGTGGACGATGGCGGTGTTGGCCTTGGTGGTGCCCTCGCCCACATCCCAGGCCTTGTCCAGCAACAGGATGCGCAGATGATAGCGGCTCAGCGCCCGAGCGATGAGGCTGCCCACCACGCCGGCGCCGATGATGATCACGTCGTACATGCGGTCAGCCATGCAGGCACTCACTCCACCCAACCCCGAGCGCGCTCCACCGCCCTTTGCCAGCCGACATAGCCGATGCGGCGCTCCTCGTCGCCCCAGGCGGGCGTAAAGCGACGCTCCACGCGCCAGTTGCGGCGCAGGTCTTCCAGGTTATCCCAATAGCCCACCGCCAGGCCGGCCATATAGGCCGCGCCCAGAGCGGTCGTCTCGCGCACCGCCGGGCGCACCACCGGCGTGCCCAGGATGTCGCTCTGCATCTGCATCAGCAGGTCGTTCACCGAGGCTCCGCCGTCTACCCGCAGCTCGCACAGGGAGATGCCGGCGTCGGCCTCCATCGCCTCCAGCGTCTCCTTGGACTGGTAGCAGATCGCCTCCAGCGTGGCGCGCACCAGATGGGCCTTGGTGATGTAGCGGGTCAGCCCTACGATGGCGCCACGGGCGTACATGTCCCAGTGCGGCGCAAACAGGCCCGAAAAGGCGGGAACAAAGTAGCAGCCTCCGGCGTCCGCGACGGTAGCGGCGATCTCTTCCGTCTCGGCAGCGTTGCGGATCAGGCCTAGGTTGTCGCGCAGCCACTGTACCGCCGCGCCGGTGACGGCGATTGAGCCTTCCATGGCGTAGCGGCAGGCTTCCGTCGGCAGCCCATAGGCCACCGTGGTCAGCAGGCCGCCGGCCGAGGCCACCGGTTGCTCACCGGTGTTCATGAGCAGAAAGGAGCCAGTGCCGTAGGTATTCTTGGCCTCGCCGGGGGCAAAGCAGGTCTGCCCCACCAGCGCCGCCTGCTGGTCACCCAAGGCTCCGGCCACCGCCACGTCGGCCCAGGGCGTGCCCTCGGGCAATGCGCCATAGCGCTCGCTCGAGGAGCGGATCTCGGGCAACACGGCGCGAGGGATATCGAGGAGTTCCAGCAGCCCGGCGTCCCAGTCGAGGGTGCGCAGGTCCATGAGCATGGTGCGCGAGGCGTTGGTCACGTCGGTGACGTGGGCGCCGCCCTGAGGGCCCCCGGTGAGGTTCCAGATCAGCCATGCGTCGATGGTGCCGATGAGGGCATGGCCGGCGTGGGCCTCGTCGCGCAGGCCTGCGACGTTGTCCAACAGCCAGCGAATCTTGGGGCCGGAGAAATAGGTGGCGATGACCAACCCGGTGCGTTGGCGAACCAGATCCAGCCAACCCTCGTCGAGAAGGCGCTGGCAGAGGGGCTGGGTGCGGGTGCAC
>SKLG01000250.1 GCA_007123335.1 Anaerolineae bacterium
GCCGTGCGGCGCGAGCACGTGGAGAGCCTGCGCCTGCTCGCGGCGTCACTGGATCGGCTGGAGCTGCCCGAGATCGATGAGGCCGAGGCGGTTTCGGTGGGCGCTCGTCGCGGCGAGGCTACGAGTTAGCATGTGGGGGCAGCAGGGCTCCTGTTCTTATGAGCCCTGCTGCACTTTGCCGCGTCCCGGCCGGTGCGGATTGCCAAGGTGCACCGAGGACGCTAACACACTTTTCTGTAGCGGCAACACCTATCATACGAGGAGTATAGCGATGAACAAAGAACGCAGTACCGAGGGTAACCTGCCCGAGTCCGGTGGTCAGGAGCGAGCTTTGGGCGTGCCCTTTGAGGGTGTGACCGAGAGCCGTCTGTCCGTATCGCATACTGGCAGGGAACAAGCAAGACGGCATCGGCGCATCGCGGCGGGCGAGCATCACGATGCCGAGCGTCGGGTTGCCGCCGTGTGTGCACAGGCGCTGAATCGCCGCTGGAACGAGATTCACTATCTGGTGGCGTTGCACGGATTGCACCAGTTGCTACAGGGTGCGCTGCGCATCATCGAGATGGCGCTGGAGGGGACGGGATGGGAGATCCCCCTTCCCGATGGCGACCGAGCGGAGACGCATCCATCTGGGTCTGAGAAGGAGGCGTGATGTCACAGAGCGTGGACCAGGCGACGGATGGGGACGCATTCACCTGGCGAGGAGGAATCCATGGCTGAACTGATCGCTATCTTGTTTATGGTCGTCTTATGCGTGGTCGGCATCAGCGTGTACGCGGCGGTCTAGCTGCTGTACCAGTTTTGCGCCCAGGTGGTCATCCCCCTGTTCGTCTGGCTGTGGCAGGAGGGCGAGAAGGGGGCCGAGCGGCTGCACGACTGATACCGCGAGGTCACCTGGCGGCGGCGCATGCTGCACATTCACAACGAGACCTTGGCCGCCATCGACGCCGTGCGGGAGCGGCAAGTGGCTCTGCTCCGGGAGATGGCCGAGGAGTGGGCGCGAAGGGACGAGAGGAACCCCTGACAGCCGCCGGGACAGCGGTTGTCAGGGCCGCTTTCAGGGTGCTACCGGCGGCTGGGGCGGCAGTGCAGGTGTTTCAAGGAGGAGAACGCCATGCTAGGCGTCATGATCATCATGATCGTATTGGGCGGCATCCTGAGTATCGCCGCGTTGACCGGCTTTCTCGTCTGGACCTTTCGCGAGCACATCTTTTACGTGATGGAGGTGGCCGTCTACGGCCTACAGGCTGCCGTCCGCCTGGCCATCCAGGCGTCGGTGGAGCTGGTCGAGCTGGCCGATGAGGTCTTGGACTTGGACCTGGCCGACGATCCCCTGGCTCGCGCAGCCATCATGGGCGTCGTCGGCACCCTCGTGGGCATCGTGGCGGTGCTGATCCTGGCCATGCTGCGCAACCAGCCCTGGGTGATCATGACCTTCACCCTCGCCATCGGCGCGGGCATCGTCCTGGGCCTTGTGGCTGATCCCGAGGGCGACTGGAGCCTGCCGTCCTTCCCACCCTTCCCCGGGCGGGGCGGCGGGTCCGGGCCGCAGTTGCCGCTGAATATGTAACCAACACGGGAGGTATGATATGCCACATCTGGTGGAAGCAGGGCACGAGCTGATCTCCGGCACCATCGGGATGGGGAAATCCTATTGGGTGATATGGAAAATAGTTATGAGTATGATCTACGACCGACCTTGCTGCTACATAGACCCAAAAGGAGATAGCTTACTCGGTTTGCTCAACTTTTTTGCGACGACGACCCAGGGTCAACAACTCTGGGAGGCGCTCTCCAAGCGCATCCTGATCGTCAACCCGGTCTCGGCCAGCGAGCATCTGCTGGGCTTTCACGCCCTGGC
This sequence comes from Anaerolineae bacterium, assembly GCA_007123335.1. Classification (GTDB taxonomy): domain Bacteria; phylum Chloroflexota; class Anaerolineae; order UBA1429; family UBA1429; genus SKLG01. The sequence goes on from SKLG01000250.1 coordinate 1,862, forward strand.
CCCCTACACGCCCTTTAGCGACAGCGACCCCGACCGGCTGGCGCTCTTGGCCAACGCCCTGGTCTCCCACATCCGCGGCCAGTCGGGCTTTGGCCTCTGGGATGCCAACCGCATGGAGAACGTGCTGGCCGCCGCGGTGGGGCTGCTGGTCGAGGGGGGCCGGGGCGATCTCACCCTGGCCGAGCTACCCCTGCTCTTCGCGCCCTCCTACCACTACGAGGGCAAGCGTCGGGTGCAGGAGACCCACAACCCGCTGGTGCGCTCGCTCTTGGACAAGGTCAGCCACCACGGCACGCGCTCCTTCTGGCTCGATCAGTGGCCCACCTGGACGACCAACGCTCGCCGGGATTGGGTGCAGTCCACCGAGGGCCGCATCTTCCACTATCTCTTCGACGAGCGGCTGCTGATGAGCGTCTGCGCCACCGGTGACGGCGGGTTGGACTTTCGGAGGATCGTCGAGGGGGGCTACTGGCTCCTGGTCAACCTGCCCTACCCGCTGCTCTCCGACACGGTGACGACGCTGCTGGGCAACCTCATCGTCACCCGCCTCTTCTACGCCTGCATGCAGCGCCCGCCCGGCTCGCAGCCCTACCGCCTCATCCTCGACGAGGCGCGCTTCTTCAACTCTGGTCCGCTGGACGTCATCCTGGAGACGGCCCGGGCCTACAACCTCTGGCTGACGCTGGTCGTCCAGTCGCTGGACCAGCTCTGTCGCACCACCGGCGGACGGGTGGACGAGCACCTCAAGGAGACGGCGCTCAACAACGTCCGCTACTTCTCCGTCTTTCACAACA
>SKLG01000432.1 GCA_007123335.1 Anaerolineae bacterium
CACATAGGTGGGCGGCTGGCCCTCGGGCAGGGCGCTGGCGATGGTGCCCTCGGCGAGGGCCTGCTCCAGCTCGCGCTGGGTCATGACCCGCTCGTCCTGGCCATAGAGGTAGGACGAGGTCTGGCGCTCCTCGGCGCCGGTGGCCAGGATGATCACGCCGTGCTCGACCTCCACATCCTGCGGGCCGTGGCCGTTGGCGCCCTGATGGATGGTGCTCTTGAAATTGCCCACAAAGCCATCCACCTGCTTGACGGTGGCGTGGGTGTAGACGGTGATGCGCGGATCGTCATTCACACGGGCGACGAGGTCCTGGACGAACTCTTGGACGCGGTCGTTGCGCAAGGTCTTTTCGATGTGCAGGGCGTTGCCGCCCAGCTCGGCCTCGCGCTCGACGAGGGTGACGTCATAGCCCTGGTTGGCTATCTTGAGCGCGGCGCTCATGCCCGAAACGCCGCCGCCGATGACCAGCGCGCTATGGGTGACGGGTAGCGGCTCGCCGTGGAGCGGACGATGCTGGGCCACGCGGTGTACGGCCATGCGCATCAGGTCCTTGGCCTTGTCGGTGGCCGCCTCGGGGCAATCCATGTGCACCCAGGAGCACTGGTCGCGGATGTTGGCCAGCTCGAACAGGTAGGGGTTCAGGCCCACCTCGCGGATCGTCTCCTGGAAGAGCGGCTCGTGGGTGCGCGGCGAACAAGAGGCCACCACCACGCGGTTGATGCCGTGCTCGTCGACGATCTCCTTGATCGATTCCTGGGTGTCCTGCGAGCAGGTAAAGAGGTTGCGCCCGGTATAGACCACATAGGGCAGTTGCGCCGCATACTCGCGCACCGCCTCGACATCCACCGTGCCGGCGATGTTGATGCCGCAGTGGCAGACAAAGACGCCGATGCGCGGCGGATCGCCGGCAATGTCGATCTCGGGCGGGTATTCCTTGACCTGGGTCAGCGTGCCGCGCTGCGCAGCGAGCAACGCCCCGGCCTCGGCGGCGGCGGCGCTGGCCTGCACCACCGTCTCGGGGATGTCCTTGGGGCCGCTGGCCGCGCCGCAGACATAGATCCCGTCGCGGGAGCTGGTGAGCGGGGCAAACTCGTCGGTGTAGACGAACCCGCCCTCGGCCTTGAGCAGCTCCATCTTGTCGATCAGGCTGCGGGTGCCCTTGGAGGGCTCTAGCCCCACCGAGAGGACCACCAGATCATAGTCCTCGGTCACCAGTTGGTCGTCCTCGGTGACATAGTAGACCTTGAGCGTCCCATCCTCGTTGCGGTCCACCTTGGCCACGCGGGAGCGGACAAAGCGCACGCCATACTCGTCGCGGGCGCGCTCGTAATACTTGTCAAAGTCCTTGCCAAAGGCGCGCATGTCCATGTAAAAGATGGTCGTCTCGACCCCGGCGCCATGGCCGGCGTGCTCCTTGGCGATGACCGCCTCCTTGATGGCGTACATGCAGCACACCGAGGAGCAATAGGCGTTGCCGCACTCTTGATCGCGCGAGCCGACGCACTGCAAGAAAGCGATGCGGCGTGGCTCCTTGCCGTCGGAGGGACGCTGCACGTGGCCTTCGTAGGGGCCAGAGGCGGAGAGAATGCGCTCGAACTCGATGCTGGTGATGACGTCGTCAAAGCGGCTGTAGCCCAGCTCGTATTTGCGGTTGGGGTCAAACTCGTCAAAGCCGGTGGCCAGGATGACGGCGCCGATATCGAGATCGGTGTAGGTGTCGCGCAGGTCATGGTCCACGGCTTCCGGCTTGCAGGCCTCGACGCAGCGGTAGCACTCGGAGCAGATGCCGCAGGCCAGGCAGCGCTGGGCCTCGGCGATGGCCTGCTCCTCGGTAAAGGGCGCGGCCACCTCGTCAAAGCCGCCCACGCGGACGGTGGGCTCTAGCTCGGCGGGATGGGCGCGCTCGCGGCGCGTCACCACGCCCTCGGCCACCCACTCGGCCACCTCGTCGCGATCCAGCGTCACCACCTCTTCCGGCGCAATACGCGGCAGGAAGCGGGCCTCCTCGCCGGAGAGGAAGCGATGGATCGCCTCGGCGGCGCGATGGCCCATGCCCACCGCCTCGATGGCGCTGCGCGGGCCGGTGGCGGCATCACCGCCGGTAAAGACGCCCTCGACGTTGGTGGCGCATGTCTCTTCGTCATAGGCGACGGTGCCCCAGCGGGTGAGGCCGATGGACTCGGGCAGGAAATCGCAATCGGGCACCTGGCCGATGGCCATGATCACCGTGTCGGCGGCGATCTCGTGCTCGCTGCCCTCCACCGGCACGGGCCGGCGGCGACCGCTGGCGTCGGGCGCGCCCAGGGCCATGCGCAGGACCTCGACGCCGGTCACGGCGCCATCGCCCAGGATGCGCGTCGGGTTGGTGAGGAACTGTAGTTCGACGCCCTCGTCCTCGGCCTCGCGCACTTCGTATTCATACGCCGGCATCTCGGCGCGAGAGCGGCGATAGACGATAGTCACCTCGGCGCCCAGGCGGCGGGCGCAACGGGCCGAGTCGATGGCGGTGTTGCCGCCGCCCACGACAATGACTTTCTGGCCCACATCGGGGCGCTCGCCGGCGTTGACGCGATGCAAAAAGTCGATGGCCGTGTACACGTTCTGCTGGTCCTCGCCCTCGACGCGCAGGCTGGGCGCCTGGTGGGCGCCATGGC
>SKLG01000446.1 GCA_007123335.1 Anaerolineae bacterium
ACCTGATCCCAGGGGCGTTGCTCCCACATATGGGCGCCAAGAAGCGTGGGCAACCCGGTATAGGAGGAGATGCGCAGCCCTCCCTCGCGATAGAATCCCACCGGCGCTTCGGCGATGACCGACGTGCCCGGCACATGCTCCCAAAGCCAGGTCAGTGCCTGACGGTCGTAGGACATGTCGATGGGGCTATCGGCATCGGGCCAGTAATAGACGGCGGTGCGCATATAGTCGGTTCCATCTAACGTGCTCCACGACACCCCGTGATTCGGAAAACGCTCCGTCACTCGCGCCGGGATGGCCGCCACCGTGTATATCAGCGACGCCGCCAGGAGAGCGACAAATCCGGTTCGCCAGGCCAGGCGTGTCCATCCTTCGCTGATCCGGTGCCACAACTGCGGCACTGCACTGCCCAAAGCGACGCCCATCAACACCCAGGCCTGGATGTAGAATTTAAAGAGCGTGTTCATACGGCGCCATTCGGTGCCGCTCAGAAAATCGCGGATATAGATCACTTCGACGCCACACAGGATACCCAAAGCGACGAAAAGCATCAAATGGCGCAAAAGCTGGTCGGGATGATCGAGGCTCCACAGTGTAGCCACGCCGGCGCCGGCGAGGAGCGGCGTGAGGAGGGCCAGCACCATCGCGCCACTCGCGGCCAAGGCAGCAGCCGCGGCCAAAGAGACGATGAGCAGGGCCGCACCCAGCGGTCCCAGGAGCAGACGCGGCCCTTCCAGGACATAGAGGCGGCGCAAGAGCTGCCCCCACCCGTTACGGCGTGCCAGGGAGTATAGACGTCTCAAGCGGCCATGTCGCAGCAGAGTATAAACGATGTCGCTGGCGGCGAGGGGCAACAAGAACCCCCAGATGAGCAGGAAATGGGGTAGCGGCGAGCGCTCGTCGGGCGAGACGATGGCGATGCCGACGAATTGCGCTTGATAGTGGCGATAAAAGGGGCTAAAGAGCAGCAACGAGCCCAGAGACAGGACCAGTATGCCGATGCCAGCCAGGAGCAGGCTGCGCCCCGTGCCCCCGCTGGCGGTGCGATAGCTATGGTAGAGCATGGCGCACGCAACCAGCCCCCAGTAGGCGGGTAGGTCCCAGGTGTTGATCACGCCGAGGGCGCCCACGCTGAGCGCCAAAAGCCCGTAGCGGAGGAGCGATGCTGCCCTGTCGTGGGCGCGGTCAAGCACCAGGCTCAGGCACAGTGCGATCACCAGCAGGGTAAAGGGGATGCCGATCATGTGTGGATGCAGGTCGGCGAATAAAAAGCTGAAAAAAGGGAACTCGTTGATGGTATAGGGCACGATGCGTGTGGCTCGATACCAGTAGTCAAAGGCGGGTATTTGCGCCTGGTTGGTGAGCAGAGCCAGCGCCCCGTTGGGAATGCGGCGTAGCGCGGCCCAAAAGTCGATACGCTCGGTAAAGGTGGCGCCCCCTGCCCTGGCTACCCACTCTAGGAGTTGCATCGCGCCGGAGAGGTTGCCGATGATGGCGACACAGAGCGCCGCCAGAGCGCCTCCCCATGCGGCCTGGCGTTCCGCATCGACCGACGCCAAACGTCGCCCGGCCTCTAGCGCCAGAGCGTATCCGATCGTAAACGTATGTCCGACGGTGAGGGCAAAGAGCGTGGGCACAGCCAGGTTAAAGCCGACCTCTGGGCGAACGCCCACCAGCTTTTGCAGGATGGCGGCCATGAACTGCCCGACATAATAGTAGTTCAGGATACCGCCGGCAAAGTAGGGATCGTAGGGGGGCATGTGGGCGGATTTGGTGATGGCGTTGAGATAGGCCATCTCCATCATCTTTTCGCCGCCGAACCACGGCTGCCACAGGTCGGGGTTGAGCAAGCGGATGCCGACAAAGGCCAGGAACGAGACGCTGAACAGCGCCTCCTCGACCAGGATCAGCTGGCGGCGTTCCCGCCACACGGCTCGCAGGTCATGGCCTTGTCGGCGCCAGAGAAAAAAAGAGCATCCTCCCAGCGCCGCCACAGCCAGCCAGGCCACGGGCGGACTGTTGGCCACCAGGCGCAGGCTGGCGCCGATCCAGACCAGATAGCTGACCAGGAGCAACCCCAGCCCCTTGGCCAGGCCATAGCCCCGGTCGCGGAACGCCGCGCAGGGCCGCCACAGCAGCGGCCAGGCGACCAAGCCGAGGATCTGCAAGACCAGCCACCAGCTCAGCACTGCACCGAGGGTCGAGTCGTTGGCCCAGCGGTTCCAGCCGCGACGATCCACGGTGGCGATCTCTTCCACCGGGCGGTCCAGCATCAGCGGCTCGGTCTCGACGCGCTCACCCACGGGCCCTGAGGGCCGCTTCTCCGGCGCTTGAGCGGCGACGGTCCCCGGCACCCAAGAGATACGCAGCCAGCGCGGGAGCCAGCCAGTGGGACTGGTCCGCGCCTCTGTCTGGGCTACCTCGTTGACGAGATGGCCGCGGCCACGCACCCGATAAATGGTCACCGGCCCCTGCTGATAGACCACGTCCAGCACCGTGCCGACCATGGTCTCAAACTTGTTGATACCGCCGGGGTCGTAATAGGCCTGCTCCAGCTCGCCCACATAGACAAAGCCTACCTGATAACGATCGAGGATCCGGTTCGCCTCGACGATGTCGTGGGTGTTGTACAGGTTGCGCAGATCCT
>SKLG01000399.1 GCA_007123335.1 Anaerolineae bacterium
AGCATGGGCGGCTACCTGGGCGCCGAATGCAAATACGCCGGCTATGATGGTATCGTCATCCAGGGCCAGGCCAGCAGCCCCTGCTATCTGCTCATCGAGGATGATCGGGTGAGCTTGAGAGATGCCAGCGATCTATGGGGCCTGGGCACCTTTGAGACGCAGCGACGGCTCAAGGAGCGCCATGGGAACTGGCACCAGATAGCGGCCATCGGCCCGGCCGGCGAGAACCGCGTGCGCTATGCCAGCATCATCCATCGGCTGTCCAACGCCGTGGGCAATGGCGGATTCGGCGGCGTCATGGGCGCCAAGGGGCTCAAGGCCATCGTCGTGCGCGGGACGGGAGGCGTCACTCTCGCCGATCCGGCCGCCTTTTTGGCCGAAGTAGAGCGCGTCTGGGAGCTGACTCGCGGCGGCATCGGTCTCACCGGCCAGGTCGATGGGGGTTATCCGATCGTTGCCTGTTCTCACGGATGTAGCGTGCGCTGCGGCACGCGCATGGCCAAGGCTCCACGGCAACTCGGCGATGGCCCAGCCCTGCGCATGGCCAAGTGTGTGAACAACTCGTGGGTGGGCGGCTCTCACCTGGGTTACGAGGGCACCCACGTCAATGGCCAGCGGCTCACCGTCCCCCATCCGCCCGGTCTGGGCGACGTGGGGCAGGACCTGGGCAACCTGGTGGAGGACCTGGGGCTGACCTCGTGGTTCTACGATTCTTGGTACCGTTACTTTGGCGGGCTGCGCGAGATTGGTATCCACGAGGCGGCGGGACTGGCGCTGAACCTGGAGGATGCTGCCTGGTGGCGCGATCTGGTCCTGCAGGTGGCCCATCGCCAGGGTCTGGGCGACGACCTGGCCGAGGGCTTGGCCCGCTTCTACGACAAGTACCAGATCGGGCCGAGCTATTTGGCCGAATTCGTCGAGGGCGCCGGCAGCCGCGGCCACGGTTGGCACCGCGAGGGCCGGGCAATGGAGCTGCACCCCAGCCCCTTCTGGGAGTACTCGGCGTTGCTCTACGCCGTGTCCACCCGCGATGTGACGCCCAGCACCCACGGCTTTTTCTTCCTAAACGATATCTTTGGCATCCCCAAGGGGCCCAGCGAGCCCGGCCCGGCCTATGAAGCGATCTACCGCCTGGCCGAGCGCCTCTATGGCACGCGTGACGCCGTGCTGCCCGGCATGGACGTCACCGAGCGGGTCGTGGCCTATCACTAGCATCGTGCGGTGATCAAGGATTCGCTGGGGCTGTGCGATTGGGTGTTTCCGGCGGTGCGGCGCACCTTCCCTGACCGCGATACGATGGTGGCGGCGATGCGCGACGAGCCCGACAGCGTCGTGGGCGACCCCGGCGCCGAGGCGGCGCTCTACCTCGCCTGCACTGGCATCGATCTGCCCATCGAAGAGATGCAGCGCCCCGTTGCCGAGCGCGTCGTCACGCTGGAGCGCTGCGTCGAGGTGACGCACTTTGGCCGCGATCGCGCCCAGGACGAGGTGGTGATCCCTCACTACCAGTGGACGGAAAAGACCGACGGCACCCACCTCTCGGCGGACGCCGACGAGTTTCGCGCGTTGCTGGATCGCTACTATGATCTGCGCGGCTGGGATCGCGAGAGTGGCGCGCCCACGCTCGAGACCTGCGCACATCTCGGCCTGAACGGAGGGCTTGAAGGCTCACCGAACGGCTGATCCCGCGCCGACTATAGCCAGGCGATACGCCGGAGGGGCACAATGCTGCTCTCTCCGGCGTTTGTGTTGCGCGACAGACGTTCCTCCCTCGCGTCGCACCTCCTACAGCCCTCGCCAGACGGGTCACAAAAGGTTCTTGATCGGGCTCCTTGAGATAGATGGCGACGTGATGACGCGCAGTATTTCAGGAGGCAACGGAGATGGGGTTGACGACCAGGTTGTTCGGCGGAGAACGCAGTCTGCTCATTGCCCACATCAAGGAGGCCATGGCTGGCGAGGTGTGCCCCGTGTGCGCGCTGGCCCGCGAGGCCGAGCGGCGCTACCTGGAGATGTTGTTACACGAACGAGTCAACGACGAGGGCACCCGGGAGCAGTTGACCCAGAGGCACGGCTTTTGCTCTGATCACACCGGGCTGTTGCTGGCGGTGGGCGGCTATGGCTGCCACGCCAAGGTCGCATTGCTCTACCAGGCACAGGTGCAGGCATTGACCCACGAGGTGGCCGAGATGCCCGATAGTGGCCGGGTGAACGGCGAGTTTATCAGCGAGTGTGCCGTATGCGCCACAGCCGCGCGCACCGAGGCGCTCTACTGCGAGCTCCTCGCCCAGCGGCTGAACGACGAGCGGCTGCGCAGCGCCTTCCAGTCTGGGCCGATCCTCTGCCTGCGGCATTTCGCCCGGACCTACGACCAGGCGAGGCCCGCTGTGCGCGCCTTTTTGCGCGCGCATCAGCGGGAGCGGCCGGATCGTCTGGCCCAAGAGCTGGGCGAGTTTGTGCGCAAGAGTGTCTGTGCCTGCGCCGGCGAGACCGAGCCGTTCGGCGAGGAGCGCGACGCCTGGCTACGGGCGTTGCGACTGTACGATGGCGCACTGCCGAGATAGGCGCGTCGTCTATGGGCCGCCGTTATTCCGGCTTTTGCGGCACTAACACATCGTCCCGCCAGCGCAGCCGGAAGGAGGGCCG
>SKLG01000276.1 GCA_007123335.1 Anaerolineae bacterium
CAGTGTGACACTGGAGACAGTGTGACACTGGAGACAGTGTAGCGCAGCAAGAGCACGGGGTCAACACAACGAATACTCGACCTCCTGGGCTAAGGAACGTTTGCCTATTCTGCGCCGTTTTGGACAAAAGCGGGGCGTATGGGCAGTGTACAGGAGGAGCTTGATGAAAAAGATCGCCATCTTGGCCGTATTGTGGTCCGTGGTTTTCCTCGGTCTGAAGTTCACGGCCCGGGCCGACGGCATCATCGTGCCTCGTCCGCGACCGGGACGGCCTGCGCCGCCGCTGCGCAGTCTCTCCATTCGCTATCACCGCGTGATGGTGACGATCGAGGATGGTGTGGCCACCACGCGGCTTGACCAGGTCTTTGTCAACGACGGAGCAGAAGATCTAGAGGGCGAGTACCTCTTTCCCCTGCCCGAAGGTGCGAGCGTGACGAACTATGCCATGTGGGCCGATGGCCGCCGGTTAGAGGCGCAGGTGCTCGATGCCGATGAGGCTCGACGCATATATGAGGATATTGTGCGACAACAGCAAGATCCGGCGCTATTGGAATACGCCGGTCGCAATGCTCTTCGCGCTCGCATCTATCCCATCCCGGCTCGCGGTGAAAAGCGCGTCGAGCTCGAGTATCGCGAAATTCTGCCGCGAGAGGGCGGTCTGGTGCGCTATCTCTATCCGCTCAACACGGAGAAATTCTCCAGCCGGCCTCTGGAGGAGACATCGGTTACTCTGACGGTGCGCTCTCGTACCGACATCAAGGCGATCTATTCGCCCAGCCATCAGATCGATGTGCAGCGGTCCGATGCCAGCACAGCTCAGGTGGTCTACCGTGAGCGCGATGTACTCCCTGATCGTGATTTTGTGCTCTATTATGGCCTTGGCGACGGCGATCTGGGGGTGAACCTGATCAGCTACAAGCCCGATGGTGACGACGGTTATTTCCTGCTGCTGCTCTCTCCGCCACAAGCAGCCGCCGTCACCGAGATCGTCGCTCGCGACGTGATATTGGTCCTCGATGTGTCCGGTTCTATGCGCGGTGAAAAGATGGAACAGGCGCGAGGAGCGGCATAGTATATCCTCGATCAGCTTGGCCCTGAGGACCGCTACAACATCGTTTCCTTTAGCACCGGCACTCGTATGTTGGCTCCGACCTTGCTGGCGGCGAACGAACGGCATCGGGGGCGCCAATTTGTGCAGGAGCTTCAGGCTGGCGGCGGTACAAACATCCAGCGGGCTATGCAGGAGGCATTGCGGCTGACACAACCGGGAAGGCCTCAGCTTATCCTCTTTATGACCGACGGTCTGCCCACAGAGGGAAAGATACGGATCGAACATATTCTGCGTGAGGTAGAGGACAAGGCTGATGATGCTGTACGGATTTTCTGTTTTGGTGTGGGGTATGACGTCAACACGCTGCTTCTCGATCGGCTGGCGCAGGATCATGGTGGTACAACCGTCTATGTTCGGCCAGAAGAGGACATTGAGCGTGCAGTGTCGTCGTTTTACGACAAGATTGCTTCCCCGGTGCTCGCTGACGTGTCTCTCGATTTTGGCGCGGCGCACATCAAAGAGACATATCCCTATCCCCTGTCGGATCTATTTGCCGGTGAGCAGCTCGTAATGGTGGGGCGCTATCGAAATCCTGGTACCACAGATATCACCCTGACCGGCACCGTGAATGGGCGCGAGGCGCGTCATGTCTTTTCCGAGATTCGCTTTCGTAGCCAGGGCGGCGCTGATTTCCTGCCAAGGCTATGGGCGACGCGCAAGGTAGGTCATCTGCTGACCCAAATCCGCCTACATGGTGCTGACAAGGAGTTGGTGGCTGAGGTCGTTGACCTAGCGACCCGCTATGGCATTGTCACGCCCTATACTTCCTTTTTGGTGGATGATGGCGATGATAAGCGTGTAGCGCCCACTCGAATGGCGTTTGCTCCGCCATCATTGTTGCCTGGACGTGGCGGAGATCAAGATCGAGTTTCCTTGTCGGCGGCGCCGGCGGTCACCGGCCAAGAAGCTGTGGATGCCAGCGTAGCCCAGGAGAGCCTGCGTCGCGCCGATCTCGCCGTGTCCCAGTACGAGCAGATGTGCACAGTGGGTGCCAAGACGTTCGTCCTGCTAGATGGCTTGTGGATCGATACAGAATATGAGGCGCATTCACACATCATCGCGCATATCGACTTTGGTAGCCCGGCATACTTTGCGCTATTGGCTGAGGCCCCCGTCGTGGGGCGGTATCTGGCCTTCGGGTCGCGGGTGCTCTTTATGCAGGGGGATACGGCCTATGAGATCGGTCCGGCGGGATCGGCGCCCTCGGTGTCACCTTCGCCGACACAGACGCCGACGGTGGAGCCGACGCCAACCGTATCCCCTAACTCTATGGCGTGGTTCAAGAGCATCGAATCGTGGTTCCGCGCTATTCTCAAGGATTAGGGGCGATCATTACCGTTCTACCTGCAGAGGACTCGCTTTGTGCCGTTCACGCATCGGCTGTTTGTCGACGAGGTCGTGGTGTCGGTGCCTCTGCAGGCTGGTTTGGCGCCAGTGAAGAGCCGGCGCATGTGGATTGAACCACCGCCGACACCCCTATAGGGCAGAGTTTCCAACTTAACAGGGCAGGCGTTCTCCTGCATGTTGTTGATGGGAATCCCTGGAACATGCCATGAACGGATGGGAGCAGTAACACTCTGCGTTGGTGCGGCGAACACACCGACGCAGACGCTCACGCCTACGCTGATTCCCACCGTCGTGCCCCAGCCGGCACGCGTCCTGGTCATCTTGGGCGTTTGGTGACGCCGCCACTCATGAGTAGCGGCAGCCATCCATAGCCGGCGCGTGGCAGGCCTCAGGGGATCGAGCTGTTCGTAGGTGGTCTGGTAGGAGGCCAGTGTCTCAAGGCTCACGGCGGGCGTCATCTGTAGGCGCTGATAGGGTGTCCACGGCTCATCGTAGACTTGGGCCGACTTGGCGTTGCAGCGCTCATAGCGCAACAGCTTCGTCTGTTGCCCGTTTGCTCTGTTCTGCGTACAATGTTCATATCAAGCATTCTACCCTATATAATAGGCACCGGGAGATAGGTGATGGAGATCAAAGCACGATCAAAGGAGCTTAAGGATCTACGTGGTTTTTTAGAAGAAGAAAGGGAGCGCCTACGTCGCGAGATCGCCAACAGTCGCGTCACCACCGATGAAGAGCGAGCTGGCTACAGTAATCATATGGCCGAAAACGCTACGGTGGTGTTTGAGCAAGCGCGCAATGCCGCGCTGCGACGCTCTGAGGAGCGCATGCTTGAACAGGTTGAAGATGCGCTGCAACGTTTCGATGACGGCACGTACGGGATTTGCCAGCATTGTAGCCAGCAAATCGATCGCGCTCGTCTCAAGGCGCAGCCGGCGGCTTCGCTCTGCTTGCGTTGCCAGAGCCTGTCTGAGCGTCGCTGAGAAGGCCGTACTCAGTCGTGGGGACAGTCCCTACTGCATTGTGTGAGGTGGAGCTGCATTTTGACAGCCAAGAATCGTAGATTGCTCTTGCCTTATAGCATCGGTCTTTTAGTGATCCTATTGGATCAATATACCAAGCACTTGGTGCGCCAGAGCATACCTCTTGGTGTATCCTGGAATCCCATTGCTTGGCTTGAACCTATCATGACCTTCACTCATGTGCGTAACAGTGGGGCTGCTTTTGGCCTTTTTCCGGAGTTGAGCGTTATTTTTATCTTGGTCGCCTTGGCGGTTATCGTCGGTATCGTTATCTATTATCGCCAACTGACTCAAGCCTCGCTGTTACTGCGGGTCGCTTTCGGATTGCAGCTGGGTGGAGCCACCGGAAACCTCATCGACCGGCTGGCGTTTGGCTATGTCACCGATTTTGTCGATTTTCGCGTGTGGCCCGTGTTCAATGTTGCCGATAGTGCGGTGGTAGTGGGTACGGCGTTGCTTGCCTACTATGCGCTCTTTGCCGGAGAGCCAGCTCTCGATGATGCATCCGAAACGGTCGTTGATGATGTCGAGCCATATGATATTCCGGAACGGCCTGATGGCGCCGATTGTGTCAATCCTCGGTAGCGTTCCATGCCGATAGTGGTTCTGCGCGTCGAGGATCCTGCCGAACGTCTGGATCGGCACTTGGCCCAGGAGCTAGAGGGCGTTTCACGCTCGGCGGCGCAGCGGCTGATCCGTCGAGGCGCTGTACTCGTGAATGGCGTTGCTGCCAAGGCAAGCTATAAACCCGAGCCCGGCGATGTGATCCGGGTCGAGCTGTCCGAAGAGGCTGACGAGGTTCTGCTGCCTGAGTCGATCCCATTGCGTGTGCTCTACGAAGACGAGCATCTTCTGGTGATTGACAAAGATGCTGGTATGGTGGTGCACCCTGGCGCAGGGCATCGCTCGGGGACGCTGGTCAACGCGCTCTTGGCTCACCGCCCTGACATTGGGGTAGCTTTTGGGGATTCGGAACGCCCCGGCATTGTCCATCGCCTAGATCGCGATACAACTGGCGCACTCGTGGTGGCTGCGCGACCGGATGTGCGCAAGGCCCTGCAAGGGCAATTCAAGGCCCACAAGGTGGAAAAGCGTTATCTGGCGCTGGTCTATGGTGATCCGTCGCCTTCGCGAGGGGCCATCGAAGCGCCTATCGGTCGCCATCCGGTCCATCGCAAACGCATGGCGGTGCTGAGCAAAGGGGGACGAGCGGCGCGCACCGAGTATACGGTTCGAGAACGCTTTGGTCAGGCCGCGTTGGTCGAGCTGTTACTGCTCACCGGACGTACGCATCAGATTCGAGTTCACCTGAGCGCTATCGGATATCCGGTTGTGGGGGACAGGGTGTACGGACCACGTCGGGTGCGAATTGCGGCACCCCGTCAGATGCTGCACAGTTGGCGGCTGGGCTTCACCCATCCGATTACCGGCCAACGGCTATTGATCGAAGCGCCCCTGGCAAAAGATATGGAGGCCGTTTTGACGCGGCTTTGACAGTTACCCATCCTGACGAGTTTTTTGAAGGCAATGAATGCTTGGGCGTAGGATAAAAGCGGATTTCGTGTGATCTCTGGCGGAAGGAAAGGGCTACAATGCGCAATGTGACAGTGGCTTTGGCACAGATCGCCCCAGTGCTCAATGACGTCGAGCACAATCTCGATACCATGTCACGAATGATCGAAGAAGTGTGTCTGCAACGCCAGGTTGACCTGATCGTCTTCCCGGAGCTGGCTACAACGGGCTATGAGTGTGGTGTGCGCTTTGCCGACCTGGCCGAGCGGATCGAGGATCTATCGGTGAGTACGTTGAGCAAGCGGGCTTCTGAATATGGCGTTCACATCGCTTTTGGCCTGGCCGAAAAGCAAAAGGTCGAGAGTGTGGTCTATAGCGCTGCGGTGCTCATTGATCCTGAGGGGGAGGTAGTGGGCGATTACCAGAAGGTGCATCTCAAAGGCGAACAGCGGCTGACCTTTCGTCCGGGTTTCAAGTACAAGGTGGCCCAAACGTCTCTGGGTGCCATTGGTCTGATGGTAGGCTGGGATCTGGCCTTTCCCGAGGTTGCGCGTAGCTTGGCACTAGAGGGCGCCGAATTGCTCTGTCTATGTGGCAGTTGGGAACAGCCCTACCAGGCCGAGTGGCGCCACTATGTGCACACCAGGGCGATGGAGAATGCTGTCTTTGTAGCTGCCTGTAACCGCGTCGGCGAGGAGCCGACCTATACCTTTTTCGGCCAGAGCACTCTGGTGGGGCCGAGAGGGATGAGTCAGGTGCGCCTGGAGGAGCCCGAACCGGCTATGGCGGTGGCCACTATCGATCTCGAAGAGGTGCGACGACAACAAGAGGAGACTCAGATTATCCAGGCACGGCAGCCGCGGAGCTATCGTGCCGTTGTCAAGATGTACTAGCGCTGATCCGCCATCCCCAACGGGGGATGCTTTCCATATTCAGGCAATCAAGGAGGGATACGGTGCGTACGATTGATCTACGAAGTGACACGGTGACCTTGCCCACACCCGCGATGCGCAAAGCGATGTATGAGGCGGAATTGGGTGATGACGTCTACGGTGAGGATCCTACGGTCAACCGGCTGGAGGCCTTGGTGGCCGAAAAGCTGGGCAAAGAAGCGGGGCTTCTCGTGGTCAGTGGGACCATGGGTAACCTGACAGCGTTAATGGCGCATGCTCAGCGGGGCGACGAGGTCATTATGGGCCATTTGGCGCACACGTACCTGTACGAGGCTGGGGGTATCTCTGTATTGGGCGGCGTGCATGTGCGCACGGTGCCTAATCTGCCTAATGGAATGCTCAATCCCGCTGATGTCGAGCTTGCTGTGCGTGATCCCAATAACATCCACTTTCCGCACTCCCGCGTTGTATGCTTGGAGAATACTCACAATCGCTGCGGTGGCGCCGTACTCAGCCCAGCGCAAATGGCCACCGTTCGTGAAGTGGCTCAGCGACATGGGCTAATGGTGCATCTCGACGGTGCGCGCATCTTTAATGCAGCGGTGGCGCTAGGCATCGATGCCAGCGAGATCGCCGCTCAAGTCGACTCGGTGCAGCTCTGCTTCTCCAAGGGTCTCTCGGCGCCAGTCGGCTCGGCTGTCGTCGGCTCGGCCGACTATATCAAAGAAGTGCGACGCCAGCGCAAGATCGTTGGTGGAGCCATGCGGCAGGCGGGGATCATTGCTGCGGCAGCCATCGTCGCGCTGGAGGAGATGGTGGATCGCCTGGCTGAGGATCACGAGAATGCCCAAGTGCTCGCTCAGGGGATCAAGGAGATCGATGGGCTCGATGTCGATCTGGATTCGGTGCAGAGCGATATCATCATGATCACGCTGACGGCCTCTGATGTCGAGATCACCGATCTGGTCAAGGCTTTCCGGGCCGAGGGCCTGATGATTAACAATATTGATGCCAGCCATTTCCGCGCTGTGACCCACTATGGCATCGAACGCGAGGACATCTCGGAGGCGCTGGCGATTCTGTCCCGCGTGATGAAGCAGGTCGCGTGACAAGACGCCGTTCGGCGGCTCTAACCGAGCCCCTCCTCCTCTTCTATGTGTTTGTGGGGGTGGGGCTCGGTACCGTGGCGCTACCGCAAGACACGCGCTTGGCCGTGCTATGGACGACGTTAGCGTTGCTGACGTTGCTGCGCTGGTCTCGCGAAGAGGTCAAGATGGACCTTACCGCGCCTGCAGTGGGCCGTGGTGCGTTGCTGGCTGGGGTGATATCCTTGCCTCTGTTGGCCCTCTTGCCTCGCCAACTCCAGATCTTTACCGAGCGGCTCTATGGCACGCAGCAGGTGGTGTTTCTTTTCTACCAGGTGTGTTTCGTGTCTGCGCCGGTAGAAGAGGCCTTTTTTCGTGGCGTGATCCTCGAGGATCGTGGGTCGTCGATGGCAGCGGGCCTGTATGCGGCGGCGGTGCTGCTAATTTTTGCTCCTCACGTGCCAATTCCGGTAGCCCTGCTGATCGCTTTTGCTGCGGCACTCATGGGGCTGGTTTATGGCTATGTTTGTGAGCATTATGGCCTGGCTGCTGCTATCGCCTGCCATGTTGTGTCGGGTTTGATGCTACAGGTCATGCCATCATTAATTGATGTCCTGCATACGCTCTTGATCTAAATGTGCGTGTATTTCTCCCCGGCTGTGCCTCATTCTGGATCGGATACGATACGGTCACGAATATCACCGAACTCGTGTACCCGATCGCGTGCCGTCTCGTCCGTCTGGGCCAAAACCTGAAGGAGGCCGTCGATCCACATGGCCAAGTGGGTAATGGGCCTTACTGGCAGGCTTTCGTCGGGCAGATAGGCGATGGCTAGATCGGCAGCCTGTGCGCAGCGTGAAACATGTGACCAAGTAAGCGCCAGCGTGCGCGCGCCCTGTTCCCTCGCAAAGCGCAAGGCATTGGCTAGCTCTTGGGTCTCCAGGACAAAGGAGACGGTGATAACGAGATCGTCGGCGCCCACATCGCGCAGTGCGATGGCCAGACTTAGCGGGTCTGCCGAAGGATTATCCGCAGTCATTCCCAGGGTTCTCAGCCCCAATGCAAAAAGCTGGGCCAGTGGTGCTCCCATGCCCTGACCCAGGAGAATGGCACGCTTGCACTCTCGAAGCATGCCGATCGCCCGATCGGCCGTTGTATCGGGGACGTGGCTGATGGCCCGTTTGAGATTCTCCATTTCGTTGGACATGACTTGAGCGAGGGGATTCTCGGGAATCTCGGGCTCTTGCGCCGTTGCTCCTAACTCGGCCTGCACAATCTCCTGGATGGCCTCGATCATCTGTGGATAACCGGCATAGCCCAACCGCTGAGCGAACCGGATCACGGTGGCTTCGTTCAGATTCAGCTCATGCGCCAATCGTGAGGCAGTCATGAACGCGGCTTCGCGATAGTTCGACGCGATGAAATCCGCCAGACGCTTCTGACTTTTGGTTAGACTCGGATATACCTCGCGGATCTGCTCAAAGATCATGATGTTATACGACCTTAAGGTAAGCAAACGATCAGTGATGGATCATGTGACCAAAGGGCATGTAAACAAATAGATATTCGATGAGAGTCATCGTAACATAGCCAAAAGCGGATGTCAATATAGACAACGAACCCGATGGTAGCCTCAGCCATTTTGGCAGGAGGCTTACTGGATCTATCTCAGGCAGGCCGCAATGTCCATGCCTGCCAGCGCAGTCGGCTATCGACGATCTCGCTGGTCCACTCGGGCGGATGACACCATTGACCCGAAGTGCGGTGATGCGCTAGATCGGGACGCTCCGCAGCTTTGGGCATTTGGGGTCCTTGCTCGAGTATGATCTCCTGTGCGCCTGTCAGAACCTGAGTCATAGCACGCAGCAGATCGCCCGGTCCAAGGGTAGCTCGGCCCACTTGGATTGCTGCCGGAACATAGACTACCGGCTCCAGTGTCGCGGCCGCCCTTTGGACATCCTGGGCGGCGAGGGTGAGAGCCCCCTGTGCTGGAACATCGCTCTGAGCGCTGGGGTCGTCCACCGGACCCATGACACCCCAGGCGGGAAATGGATCAGGTCGTCCAGCGAGGACGTGAACCGCCGCTGCGAAAAGCTCTGCCGGCGTGAACCCTGTCCCGTCGGCGGTCGTCTGCCAGGTGAGTTCGCGCGCTGCTCTTTGCAGCAGCGGAAGCAGTTCCTCTTGAGGAAGCTGGCGATGGATGTTCGCCTGATACTCTCGCCATACCGGCTCATAGGTGGTGAACTCGAACCCTCCATGTTGTTTGAGCCGCTGGATCAGCTCACGAAACAGGCCAAAAAAGCGCTCCACCTCCTCTCGCGTGCGGCGCGGTGAGGGCACCCAATCGCCCCATGTGGGCGGGTTGTGGTGGAACACGTTTTGTGCATCCCAGAACTCGGTCAGAACCAGTTTGCAGGGATGAGCGTAGAGAACCAGCCGTTCCCATGTAGCCCACTCATCAAAGCGTTCCTCAAAGGGTGTCATCCCATAATCTTGCAGTCGCTCTAGACTGAAATCATAGTTCAGGTTGAGAGCGTTACAGTACCAGGTGCCGCGACCCGCATTGGCGGCGACAAAGCTGTCGCCAAAGATCGGCGCACCGAGCAGCGTGTAGCCATAGATGCCCTGCGCTGAGAGCGAGTTGCCGGGTTTGACGAAAGCCCAGATGCGCTCCCGGTCGCAGACGTCCATCACCAGATCGAACGCATAGCGCTCCTCTCGCAAAAAGCGGGCCAGCGATCCGTCCCAGTCCGAGTCTTCGCCATACTCGACGATATTAGGGTGCCAGGAATGACGCCAGGTGTGAGCGTCCACCTCGTGAGCGCGCAGCGCATCCAGCACGGCACGGCTGTTGCGTTGGCGCCAGGCTGCGGCGACCTCGCCGACGACACAGAAGCAGCCCTGTATGTCTTCGTCGGACAGCGTCTGCGCCAGCCGCAGCACCGCCTCTTCCGCCTCTATGTTGACGTAATCCTCTGTATCAAAGCTGAACAGCACCTGGGTCATGGAGTATCCCCTTGACGGTTGTGATGACGGCCCAAAGGATATCAGCCTCATCCCTTGTCGCGTTGACGTGGAAAGGGACGAGGCTGATGATCGAGAATGTCTAGTAAAGACTCGGCTTGCTACCGCCGGCACCGCGGGGCACATCGTCGAGATTGATCTGTCTGAACTGCGCCTGTGCTTCTTTGCTCATAAAGGCTGCGTCGCTATTTAGTGCCAGGAAC
>SKLG01000441.1 GCA_007123335.1 Anaerolineae bacterium
ATGGCCGAGCGTTGTGCCCAGGCAGGCGTCGATGCCATCGCGTTCGGCGACGACATCGGCATGCAGGATCGCCTGATGATCAGTCCAGAGTGGTATCGCACGTGGATCAAGCCAGGACATGCCCGGCTCATCGCCGCTGCCCGTGCGGTCAACCCCGATATCCAGGTGATGTTTCACAGCGATGGCGACATCCACCAAGTCATCACGGACCTCATCGAGGTCGGCGTGACGGTTCTGACCACCGTGCAGCCGGAATCGATGGATCCCTTGGAGATCAAGCGACGCTACGGCGCCCACTTGAGCCTGGGAGGCACCTTTGGCGTCCAGAGTCTGCTGCCCTTTGGGACGCCGGACGAGATCCGCGCCGAGGTGCGCAGGCAGGCCGCTGTCATGGGGGTCGGCGGGGGCTTTTTCGTGTCCCCCGCCAATACCTGCGAGCCTGAGGTGCCTGTGGCCAACGTGATCGCCCTCTATGATGCCGTAGATGCCCTTGCATGCGACTCTTCAGAGAAATCGATACCGTGACCGCGCATCGGAGCCATAGCATCTATGCCCAGAGGAGGCTGTCGGACATGAGCCATCACCGCGCAGATCAACCAGCTGCTCGCCGGGCGAGAAGCAGCGGCTTCTTTGATTGGGGCCTCAATCTGCCCGAGATTGCCGTGTCGAGAAGGATCATCCGCAACCTCGATATAGAGGGCCGCGTGATCCTCGGCGACCTGCGAGGCCCGGGCTGCATCCGCCGGTTTCAGGTAACGGGCAGGAACATTGGTCGGGAGCTAATTCTGCGCATTACCTTTGATGGGCACTCGGTGCCCCACGTTGAGGCGCCGTTGGCCGACTTTTTCGGCATCATGCACAACCTGTCCGAGATGTCGGGTTCGGCGTACCGCAAAGAGCATTGCGAGCGAGCGTCTTATCGGCTCAATACGCCCTTTTTGATCTCCAACCCCCATAACGCATTCACGGCCTACTTTCCCATGCCCTTTGCCGACAGCGCGCGGTTTGAGGTCATCAACGATAGCGGCGAACCTGTGCACCTCTTTTACTACATCGACTGGCACGAGTACAACGATCAGGTATGGGACGAGCCCTTGCGCTTTTGCGCGCGCTGGCGCCGTGAGGCGCCGGTGCCGGATTATCAGGACGACTTTTTCATGTTGGATGCCGATGGCCCCGGGCGTCTGATCGGCTATGTGCACAGCATCGATATGCTCTATAACCGACACATCATGCGCTGGTCTCATGCCGGTTCCGACAACATCTATATTGACGGCATGGGGCGGTATCCGGCCTATTTGCGTGGGCATGGCGCCGAAGACACCTTTGGCGCCTCGTACGGCGGGCATACCTACAGCCCGCAGTCATCGCTCTTTTCGGATCTGCCCTACTATGTCCAGAAAGATGAGGGTGACCAGGATTGCCTGCGGCACACGGATCGGCAAAAGCTCGTGGGCTATCGTTTCTTTGCCCACGAGGCGGTCTACTTTGACGACGCCATTCACCTGCGCTTTGGCTCCCGGGCACATGATGTGGCCGCGACGGTATACTGGTATTCGGCCCGTCCCGTTCGCCCCTATGTGCAGATGCCGCCCTATCCGGAACGGCTGCCGGGTATTCGCCCTGGGCGCCGCTACGATATCGGTCTGCCCGACAGTGGGCAATGGTGGACCTGTGGCCCATTCCCGCTCCCATTCACCGGGCCGCTGCCGACCGCCGATGATTTCGATGCCAACCAGCCTATGGAGGGACGGATCTGGCGTCACTATGCGGCCAAGAGAGGGTTCGTGGATCTGAACCACATCTTCCGCCCGGCGCCCAGCAACGCCAACACCGCCACCTTGACGGCAGCGGCTGTGGCGCGATGCGAGTTCGAGGCGCCCCAGGCGTGCAAGGCCACCATCACCCTCGGCTGGGATGATGAGCTTGTCCTTCGCCTGAACGATGGCGAGGCGCAACTCCTCGGCAACCACCCTTACTTTTGTTCTCGCGACATAGAGGTCTCACTGCGAGAAGGCGTGAATCACCTGGCTATTATGCTCACCAACACGCCGGCGCTCTCCCGGGGAGCCTGGGCTTTCTCCTGTTGTATCGTCACGGAACAGGGAGATGTGCTCCTTCCCAGCATCTGCTACGTTGCCCCGGATGCGGATGACGGTACGCTGCTAAAGGTTGACCTGGGCGCCGGCGATTCCAATCCCCAGAACGGATTTCTCGCCTTTGTGCCCCCCTACGCCCAAGACGCCAATGCCTTTACCCTGGGCAAAGCGATTGACATCATCTGTAGCCCACAGAGCGAGCGCTTGACCACGCCGCTGGGTCCGATCACGGTGACGCTTGCGGCCAGCGACAACACCAGCATCGGTTTTCGGGAGCATGAGCCGGTTACGGCCGGCCCGCACACCGCGTTCAGCGAGTTGATCCGCAGTGAGGTCAGAGCCAATCACCATGAGGGTGGCAAGCCTGTCGAATTGACCCTGACGCTAGAGGGGCTTCCCTCGGGAACGTATCACCTAGAGACCTGGCATCATGTGCACTCGGCCGAGTGTGCGCCGACCGACCTCAAGGTGCGCGGCCATAGCCCAACCACTCGGCACGAGATCTGTCGCCAGACCGTGGGCCTGAACCCCGACGTCATGTGTAGGATGACCCACGTCCTCGAGATCGATGGGGGGGAATCGCTATGGGTGGCGTTCTCGGCCGAGAATGCCCCTGCGGTGCTCAATGGATTCGTGCTTGCGCAAGGGCTGGCCTGACGCGCCTTGTGCAGGGCTAACTACATACAGGAGGGTCGATGGACAGGAACGATGGTCTTGCCTATGAGCATGATGGCGTGCGCTTTGCCTATCCGCCTACCGTCATCTGGGAGGAGGACGAGCGCTGGACATATGCCCGCGAACCGCTCCTGCGGCGTATGCCCGACGATAGCCTGGTCTGCCTGCACTATAGTGGTGGTCCAAGAGAGCCCGACGACGACAATGTGGAACTGATCACCCGCAGCTACGACGACGGGGCAACCTGGAGTGCTCCGCAAGTGCTCTTTGAGCATCCGTCACGCGGGGTCTGGGTGACCGAGTTGTTCGCCGAGGCGGGCTCGCCATGCGCCTTTGTGCACACCTTTGAGACGGCCAATCACTATGGCGACCTTCACACCTACCGCTCATGGACCACCGATCACGGCAAGAGCTGGTCGGAGCCAATCTCGTTGCCAGGTGGCGTGGGGCATGTATCAGTGCGTCAGGGGATGGTGCTGCGCGACGGTGCCTGGCTCTTTCCGGTGTACTGGCAGGAGGTAACACGCGGCTTTGCCTGGCAACGGCGTGACGGGCGATCAGATCGCCGCTCATCCACTGGCCAGCAAGATTGGCTTTTCTGCTGCGGAGTGCTGCGCTCCGACGACGAGGGGCGCTCATTTCGTCTCCATGGCAGTATTCGCCACCCGCGATTCAGGTTGTGGGAGCCGAATGTCGCCGAACTCGGCGACGGCAGCTTGATGATGCTCATGCGAGTCACTGGTGCAGAATCTGGCGCCCTCTGGCGCAGCGACTCTACCGACGGTGGGGTCACCTGGTCCATGCCACATCCGACGGACATTCCCAATCCCTCGACCAAGCTGACCCTTTTCACCCATGACGGCGCTGTCATCCTGCTGAACAACCCGAACCCGGTCATCGGCGAACGCAAGCCGTTGACCCTCTGGGTCAGCCACGATGATGGCGCCACCTGGCCGACCCAGCTAATCCTGGCTGATCACCCCGATGGACGCGGGGTCTACTACCCGCACGGCTTGATGGATCGGGAGCGGCAGATCCTCTACCTGGCCTGCGATATCAAGACCCGACACTTCTTGATCAAGATCCCATTCGGGGATTTCCTTGCGTGAGCACGAGAACCCCTCAACACGCTCATGACCGATGCGAGAGGAGCCCACGGGTGGTAGAGATCATCGATCCACAACAGACCGCGCTCTCTCCGGAGCACATCCCGCCGGTAGAAGGCGCCGTCGACATGGTCGTCCACCGTGCTGATGAGCAATACCGTTTCCTCCACGATAACGCCGTCGTCTGGCACGTGGGGGCGTCCATCTCTTCACCAGTCATGACTATGGCCGGACGTGGGAGGGGCCGCTGGAGAACAACCTGCCGGCTGCGGACACCAAGTTGTACGCGGGCACGCTAGACACCGGGCAGCGCTACCTGATCTGGAACTGGCCATCCACGTCTCTACAACATACACTGGTCATCGGCGTCAGCCGGCCAGGGGAGGCGCAACTCGTCGCAATCTGGCTGGTCTGAGCCGTGCGATTCCTGATGACCGCAGTGCTTGCAGTGTGTATCGTTTCGTAGCCGATATGGGCTGGGACACCGCGCATGTGGAGCAGGTTCGCTGGGAGATGCTGAATCGCCGCACGCGCCGGGCGCCGCAAGCTGCCACGCAACACGACAAGCCGGTGCCGATCCTCCTCTGCATCGATGACTCGGTGGTGGAGAAGACGGGCAAGAAGATAGAAGGCGTGGATTACCACTACTCGCATAGCGCGGGGGGCACGATGCTTGGGCATCCGTGGGTGACAGGCCAGTTGATCGTACTGGGCCAAAGCTATCTCATCAGTAATCTACGATGAGTGCTTTTTCATGAAATAGGCTCCCACGGGAGTGGATGGGAGTCGAACCCACCAGGGCCGCTTATGCAGCACCCCTCAACGATTTTGAAGACCGCGGAGCCCACCGGGACTCGTCCACCCCCTCGACATATAAGGATAGTCCTAGATGGCCTGTCTGTCAATCTTGGCATTGGGTTGGGTGCTCGGCCGATGCCGGCGCACCTGACGGCTGGCAGAGTCAACCTCTCGGCCAGAGCTTGTAGACGCCCAGAGCCGCCAAAGCCACGATGGCGATCACGACGGACACGAGCGGTGCAAGCAACGCGCTGAACAGCACGAAAAAGGCCGCCAAGATGGCGATAGCTCCCTCGGTTTTCTCGTTCATGACGCATTTCTCCTTTGCGCTTCTTTGTTCCTCATCGGCATTTTACACGATGATCCTTTCTGCGGCCATTCGCGCTCACAGCATCCGCCAAGACGTTTGACACTCCTTGGGTTCCATGCTACCATGCGCCGGTGAACTGATGAGCACCAAGCGTACTCTTATCGCGAGGGGTGGAGGGACCGGCCCTGTGAAACCCCGGCAACCTGGTCAAGACATCTTTTGACCTGTGGTGCCAAGTCCGGCAGGTGGTTGGCCATGTGCCTGGGCCCACTGTCTGAAAGATGAGAGGGAGGCGTTATCCTGTCTCCCCTTCGGGAGGCTTTTTTTATGTTCTGCCCTTGTATCACGCTCCACGCTCGCGATGGCAGACTCCTTGCGGCGCGTAAAGACCCTAGAGTGAATGCCGATGGCGAGCGGTGTCGAGCATGTTGAGGCCGAATCGATGAGTCCCGAGAGCGCGAAATCAACATTCAGCCCTGATTGGCTGCCTCTTGCCCTGGATGGCCTGCCCCACGAAGACGCTGCCAAGGCGTGGCAGACGGTGCTCAAACACTTTCCCGAGATTCCGGGCTGGCCCCAATTGCCTCGGCGCAGCGCGCTGGAGAACATGTACGCCCAGTTTAGCGAGCGCTTCCCGGGCATCATCGTGCGCGATGGCAATGTGCACGTCGAGCTACAGCGCAACCTGGATCGCGAGTTGGAGCGCCTGTACCTGGCCTATCTGGAGGATGATATCAGTCATGGGCGCATGGGTGAAGCCTATGCCGCCGGGCTGAGTCTCTTGCGCCAGGGCGAGGTATCCTTTCGGCGTCCGCCTCTGGCGCTCAAGGGCGAGATAACCGGCCCGGTGAGCTGGGGATTGACCGTGGTGGACCAGCACCAGCGTCCCATTCTCTATGACGAGATGCTGGCTGATGCGGTGAGCAAGCACCTGCTGCTCAAGGCTACCTGGCAGGAACGAGAGTTGCGCCGCCATGCCTCGCAGACCATTCTCTTGCTGAACGAACCCTATATGGCCTCTTTTGGCTCGGCTTTTGTCGCGCTTCGCCGCAATCAGGTCATCGGCTTGATCGAGGAGGTGTTGAGCGGCCTGGAGGGCCTCAAGGGCGTGCATTGTTGTGGCAACACCGATTGGTCCATCCTCCTGGAGACCTCCATCGATATTCTGAGCCTCGATGCGTATGACTATGGCGATTCGTTGCTGCGTTATGCCGACGAGCTAGACGATTTTCTCGATCGCGGTGGCGTGGTGGCCTGGGGCATCGTGCCGGCCAGCGTTGTTGCCGAGTCTGAGAGCGTCGAAAGCCTGGTCGGGCGCCTGCAGCGAACCATCGATCGCCTGATTAAAGAGGGCGTATCACGCGAGAGGCTTCTAGGGTCGGGTCTGGTCACGCCCTCTTGCGGATTGGGCACACTCGGCGTGCCCCTCGCCGAGCATATTCTGGACCTTACGGTTTCGGTGGCGAACGAGATGCGTGAGCGTCACAACACCGCAAATTCCCCAGATACTGATGACGCTGCGGCGTCAGATACCAAAGACTTCCAACAGACATCATGAAGCCCTTTTGTGGGTTCCATGCCAAGATACCTAATGCTCTGCCTGACGGTAAACATCATGGACGGCGCTGGATGAGGCGCTCAAACAAGGCTATCTGCGGCTGACGAGCCTTTTTCACTATAAGGAGGGGCCATTGAGCATTCTTGTCGTAGGCTCGGTAGGATTGGATGATGTACAGACCCCCTTTGGTAGGCGCCATCGAGTTTTGGGCGGCGCCTGCACCTATTTCGCCACTGCTGCTAGCCTCTACA
Organism: Anaerolineae bacterium; assembly: GCA_007123335.1. GTDB lineage: Bacteria > Chloroflexota > Anaerolineae > UBA1429 > UBA1429 > SKLG01. Next base: position 6,798 of record SKLG01000441.1, read on the forward strand.
CGCAGGTTTGCATCGTGGCCGTGGTCGGCACCGATTTTCCTCAAGAGCATCTCGATCTCTTGGCGTCGCAGCGCATCGATCTGCGCGGGCTGCAGATCGCCGAGGGCGATACCTTTTTCTGGTCCGGCTGCTATCGCGATGATATGGATGTCTGTGAAACCCTCGACACCCAGCTCAACGTTTTTGCCGATTTCCACCCCACCATCCCCGAGGATCTGCGCGATGCCGAATACGTCTTTTTGGCCAACATCGATCCCGAATTGCAGCTCGAAGTGTTGGATCAGGTGCGCAACCCTCGCCTGACCGCGCTAGACTCGATGAACTTTTGGATCACCTCTAAAAAAGAGGTCCTGACCGAGGCGTTGTCGCGGGTGGATGTCGTGTTGCTCAACGAGAGCGAGGTCAGGCTCTACGCCCAGGATCACAATCTACTCCGCGCGGCCCAGTGTATTCTGGAGCTGGGACCTCAAGCGTTGATCATCAAGCGCGGCGCTCATGGAGCGATGCTGGCGCTGCGCGAGGCGCCGTCGTGCCCGGCAGCAGAGAGTGTGGACGCTGGGTGCGTTGGTGAGCGCTTTTTCATCGCTCCGGCCTATCCACTGGATCGCGTCGTTGACCCTACCGGCGCTGGTGACACCTTTGCCGCGGGGTTTATGGGCTATGTGGCCCGGACCGGTGATCTCTCTCTTGGTGGCATGCGCCGGGCAGTGGTTCATGGTACTGTCATGGCTTCGTTCACGGTACAGGATTTCTCTATCGACCGCCTACGCTCCCTGACTTGGGAGGAGCTACAGGCTCGCTACGAGAATCTGCGCCAGCTCACCTTCTTTGAGCCGGCAAAAGGGGATGAATTCCCCACTTTTTCCCGCACCCTGGTCTGATTACCCCAAAGAAAGGGAGGTTTGATGCACCCCGAGTACGATGTAAAGGATATGGCGCTGGCCGAGTCTGGCCTGGCGCGCATCGAGTGGGCCGAGCGCGAAATGCCGGTGTTGCGGCTGATCCGCCAGCGCTTTGCCGAGGAGCGCCCGCTGGAGGGTATCCGCGTGGCGGCTTGTTTGCACGTGACCACCGAGACGGCGAATCTGATGCGCACCTTGCAGGAGGGCGGCGCCGACGTGGTCATCTGCGCCTCTAACCCGCTCTCCACCCAGGATGACGCCGCTGCGGCCATGGTGAGCTATTTCGAGATCCCCGTCTTTGCGATCAAGGGCGAGGACAATGATACCTACTATGAGCACATTGCGGCGACACTGGATCATCAGCCGCACCTGACCATGGACGACGGCGCCGATCTCGTATCGATGCTGCACCGCTCGCGGCGCGAGGTGCTGGAAGGCGTCATCGGCGGCACCGAAGAGACGACGACGGGCGTCATCCGCCTGCGCGCCATGCAAGAGGCGGGCAAGCTCGAATACCCCATCATCGCCGTCAACGACGCCGATACCAAGCACTTTTTCGACAACCGCTACGGCACCGGACAGAGCACCATCGATGGCGTCATCCGCGCCACGAATGTGCTGCTGGCCGGCAAGGTGTTTGTCGTGGGTGGATATGGCTGGTGCAGCCGGGGCATCGCCTCGCGGGCCAGCGGCATGGGCGCCAACGTGATCGTCACCGAGGTGGACCCGCTTCGTGCCCTGGAGGCGGTGATGGACGGCTTTCGCGTCATGCCCATGGCCGAGGCCGCCGAGATCGGTGACCTGTTCGTCACCTCCACCGGCGACATCAATGTTATCGATCGACACCATTTCGAGCGCATGAAGGATGGTGCCATCGTGGCCAACTCGGGCCACTTTAATGTGGAGCTGAATCTGAAAGCGCTGGGCGAGATGGCCACCGAGGTGCGACGTATCCGCCAGTTCATCGACGAGTATACGCTGCCTGATGGCCGCCGCATCTATGTGCTGGGCGAGGGGCGCCTGGTGAACCTCGCCGCCGCTGAGGGACATCCCTCCGCGGTGATGGACATGTCCTTCGCCAACCAGGCTCTTTCGGCGGAGTATATGGTCGAGAACCGTGATAAGCTGCAGAACGCCGTTTATCGCGTGCCCGAGGCCATCGACGCCGACGTGGCTCGGCTCAAGCTGCACGCCATGGGCGTCGAGATCGACACGTTGACCGAAGAACAAGAGCGTTATCTACATTCCTGGGAGCATGGTACCTGAGATCGGGGGCCTACACTCTCCTGGTCCTCCCGAGGCCAGGTAGTCTGGCGCCGGTTACCGTGCACCAACTGCCCGGCCTCGGGGGGAAGGTTCTCTCTAGAAAGGCAGATTCAATGAACAACTTTTTAACGTCGCCCCGCTTCCTATTCACGTCCGAGTCCGTGTCCGAGGGGCACCCGGACAAGATTTGTGATCAGATTTCGGATGCCGTGCTCGACGCGATCTTTGCGTTGGACCCCTATGGCCGCGTAGCCTGCGAGTGCGCGGCGACCACCGGCCTGGTGTTGGTAGCCGGTGAGATCACTACCTCCTGCTATGTCGATATCCCCACCATCGCCCGCGATACCATCCGTGATATTGGATATATCCACTCGGATTATGGCTTTGACTGCCATACCTGCGGTGTCATTACCTCGGTAAAAGAGCAATCGAGCGATATCGCTCTTGGCGTGGATAGCGCCCAAGAGGCAAAAAAGGGCGAGATGAACGACGCCGAGATCGAGAGGGTGGGCGCCGGCGATCAAGGGATGATGTTCGGCTATGCCTGCAACGAGACACCCGAGCTGATGCCCATGCCGATCATGCTGTCTCATGGCCTGGTCAAAGAGCTGGCTCGCCAGCGCAAGAGTGGCGAGCTAGACTATTTGCGGCCCGATAGTAAATCGCAGGTGACGGTCGAATACCACTGCGGCAAACCGGCGCGCATCGACACCGTCGTCGTCGCCACCCAACACGCTCCAGAGGTCGATCAGGAGCAGATCTGGGCCGACGTCATTGAAAAAGTGGTGCCAAAAGTCGTCCCAGACGGGATGCTGGACGAGAACACCCGCTACTTTGTGAACTCGACCGGGCGTTTCGTTATTGGCGGCCCCATGGGCGATGCTGGCTTGACGGGACGCAAGATCATGGTGGACACCTATGGCGGCATGATTCCCCATGGTGGTGGCGCTTTCTCGGGCAAGGACCCCACCAAGGTCGACCGCTCCGCCGCCTATGCCGCGCGTTGGGTGGCCAAGAACGTCGTCGCCGCCGGATTGGCCCAGCGTTGCCAGATCCAGATCGCCTATACCATCGGCGTCGCCCGTCCGGTTTCGCTCAATGTGGAGACCTTTGGCACAGGCATCATCCCCGATGGGCGGATCGAGGAGTTGATCGCCGAGCACTTTGACCTGCGCCCGGGCGCCATCATCCGCGACTTGCGCCTGCGCCGGCCGATCTATC
>SKLG01000269.1 GCA_007123335.1 Anaerolineae bacterium
CAAGACAGAACGGTCAAAGGTCTTCATCGCCTGCGGCACTTGGGCCGCGATGGGGTAATCGTGCGGCATCGGATCGTACTGGTTGCGGAACGGCTCACTGGGCAATCGGGTGACGATCCGTCTCCCTTCCTGTCCGGAGCTAAAGAGGCTGGATAAAATCTGGGCTCTTGGCTCAGCCTGCAGGGCGATGACGGCGACGTCAAAGCGCTCCGGCATCCGCTGCGAGCCATCGCCGTGCACGATCTGGATCAGATGGCCCAGGCCGGTTTTCTGCACACAGTTCTGGGCCAGTTGTGCAGCCTGCGGGTCTCGGTCCACCGCAACGACCTGCGCCCCGGTCAGCCGGGCGATCAAGATGGCGGTAAAGGGGATCGCCCCACAGCCGATGTTCAAGACCCGATCCGCAGCGGTGATATGGGCGAGATCGATCTCGTTCTGCACCACCCGCATATAAGGCGAGCTGTAGAGTTCAACCAGCGGCCTGCACTGGCTGCATGTCTTTTCCAATAGAGATACGATCTTTTTGATCATCTGGCACCTGCTTATAGTATGCTGCCCAAGGCGACATAAAGTGACTAATGTGAGTAGTTAGTATATGCTAACTCGGGGTCATACTACCATGCCTATGTGCGGGCGTCAAATTCGATGTATCGCGGGTAAAGGGGGTGCAGGCGAAGCGGTGCTACGGGGGCGCGTATCGGGCGAGACGCTATCCGTATGCGTCGCCCACGCAAACGCCAACCACCTCGCCGGAATCTTATTGGCGAGGTGGTCTATGCGTCTATGGCGCCGCTGCTAGCGCGACCAGTGACGGCTTAGATAGTCGAAATACCACAGGGCGTTCTCCACCGGCACGTTGCTGGGGATGTGGTTGCCCACGGCGAACAGGAACCCCTTACAGTCCTTGGCCAGCGCCAGTGTGGCGTCGACCTCGGCCTGGATCTGCGCCCGCGAGCCAAAGGTCAGCGTGCGTGCGTCCACCTTGCTGGCGAGGAGGCAATGCGTCTGGCCGTACTTGGCCACCACCGGCTCCAGCGCCATCATTGGCTCAAAGCAGAGGGCGTCGGCGCCGGCCGCGACGATATCATCGGCGAACATCCCCCAATCGCCATCGGAGGTGAACACGATCAGCTTGCCGGCGTCCTTGAGCACCTTCCACAGCGCCTGATAGCGCGGAAAGACCTCGGCGCGGTAGAAATCGGGATGCATAAAGGGGCCCTGGCTCCACACCATGTCGTCGTGGCACATGAACACCTCGATGCTGGTGTCGGCCCAGGCGCGATAGTGGTGCATGCTCTGCTGAAAGATGGAGTCCAACACCCGCGCAAAGCGGTCGCGATATGCCGCCGCCTGCAAGAGCATGTCCCAGCCAAAGATGGCGATGGCCCCCGAGTAGAGGGTGCGATAGTAGCCGCCGGTGAACACCTGCTCCGGGTAGCGGGTCTGCGTCTCCTGATAGCTGCGCTCGTAAAAGGCCACCAGCTCGTCATAATCCAGCAGCCCGTACTCGGCCACGGCGTCAAAGGCCAGCGCCTCCTCCACGCTGGCAAAGGGGGAGGTCTGGGCGTCGCGCCAGTCCACGCCGCCCTCGAGGAACTCGGAGTGGCCCATGTCGGTGGTGCGGCCGCGCTCCTCCCAGGGCACCGGCCCGTTGTTGGTGGACCAGATAAAGTCATACTCCCACAGCCGCATGAACTCGGCTTCCTGGTCGGGGTGATCGTCGGGCAGCCCGGTGACGGCGCGTTTCAAGGCGGCGTTGCTGCAATATTCGGTGTGGGCCAGCCGTGGCGTGGGCTGGCAGCGCAGGGCATTGATGCCGATCTGATAGCTCACGGCGTGCTCCTTCTTTGCGGTTATCTACAGCCGATGGGCGTTGATGAAATCCCAGTCGAAATCCCAGCTCAGGCCCGGCGCCTGCGGCATGGCGATGTCGCCGTTCTCGTCGATGGCGTCGACGCGGCTGGACAGCCAGGGCTGGGCGGCCTCATAGTCATAGTGGGGATGCAGCAGGCCCCGCTCATAGTACTCGCCGGGGATGCCCATGGCGCCCAGAGCGTGCAGGTTGGCATGGCCGCCGCCGTGCACCTCCAGCGCCACACCGTGGGCCTCGGCCAGGTGGATGCATTTCATCAGTGGGGTGAGCCCGCCCAGGGCCACGTCGTAGCGGGTGATGTCGCTGGCCTTGTTCACGATCCACTCGGCGCGGGTGTAGAACAGCCCGCGAGCCGTCTCGGGGCCCACCACCGGGATGTCGAGCTGCTCGGTGAGCCAGATGTAGGAGGACATGCTGCTCTCGTTCATCGGCTCCTCGAACCAGTGATAATCCAGCTCCTCCAAAGCGCGGCCGATATAGAGCGCCTCGGTGCGCGAATAGTCGTGGTTGCAGTCGAGCATCAGGTGGATGTCGGGGCCCACGCGCTCGCGGACGGCGGCGCAGGCCTCTACGTCGTGGCGGGCGTCGGGGCCAAAGGGCGCCATCCAGGTGTGCAGCTTGAACGCCTTGTAGCCCTGCTCCACGCAGGCCTGGGCGAAATCGGCATAGCTCTCCGGCGTATCCAGCCCGCCGGGGATGTCGTCGCCGCACATGGTGCTGGCATAGGCCGGCACCTTGTCGCGGTAGGCGCCCAGAAGCCGGTATGCC
>SKLG01000488.1 GCA_007123335.1 Anaerolineae bacterium
CTGCCCTTGCAGACGCGGGTGAACCCCCTGGATCTGATGGTCGAGTCGGGCCATCTGGAGCCGATTCGCCCGGGGCGCTATGACATTCGCGCCAAGCTGTTGCGCGGCGAGGGGATGAGCAGCGACAGCGAGGCATAATATCCACAAGGAGGCCAAAATGGCCCTCACCGTCTATGACTATCGCACCGACCTGCGTAATATCCTCACTACGCCGCAGATCCGCGCCCGCTTTATGCCTCTGGGCGTGGGCCAGACCGCCCGTGGCCACTCCCACGACCTGGGCCACGAGATTTTCCTCATATTGCAGGGCCGCGCCGAGTTCGAGATCGACGGTGAGCGGGCCGTCCTCGGCCCTGGCCAGGCCTGCATAGCCCTCGTCGATCAGGGTCACACGGTGCGCAACGTGGGCGACGAGGAAGTGATCATGTACCTCTCGGTGACGCCGCATATCTTGCCCACGCATACCCTATGGACGGCGGAGGGTGAGCGCGAAGCGCCTCATTTCAACCCGGCAGCGGCCTATGACGCGTCGTCTCGGCCCGAGCTGACGCTGGCCGAGCTTATCGCCGAGCATCAAGCCCGATTTGAGGCGCTGGCGGCGACGATGGCGGAGGCCCTGACGGCGGTTCGGGCCACCTCGGTAGAGATGGTCGAGGCGGTGAACGAGGATCAGCCCGAGACGGTGCCCGCCTGCCGCGATCGTCTGTCGGCCGCGCTCCTGCCCGTGTATACCCAGCTCTATGACCAAGCTCAGGCATGGAACGATCTCGCTGCGCGCACGGTCGAGGGATAGGCTCAGCGACGGGTAACTTGGCGGCCTACCGCCTAGAGGAGGTTACAGCATGAAACGCATCAAGCTCGGCGTCGTCGGCTGCGGCGCCATCGCCCAGGTCCACCATATGCCCACACTGATCGACCTGCACGAGCAGTTCGCCGTGACCTGCGTCTGCGATGTCTCCGCCGGCGCGGCACAGTACGTGGCAGAAAAGTTCGCGGTGCCCCGCTGGGTCACCGACTATCGCGATCTGCTGAGCAGCGACATTGACGCCGTCCTCCTCTGCCACTCGGACCCCAAGACCGAGGCGGCGCTGGCGGCGCTGAACGCCGGCAAGCATCTGCTCATCGAAAAGCCGGTCTGCTTTTCCCTACAAGAGCTGGATGCCCTGCTGGCGGCGCAGCGCGCGGCCGGCGTCGTCGCCCAGGCGGGCTATATGAAGCTCTACGACCCCGCCTACGAGTTGGCCAAGCGCCAGGTGGAGACAATGGATGGCGTGCGCTTTGTGCAGATCAACCATCTGCACCCGAACAATGCGCTACACCTGGCCCAGTTCGACATACGCAGCTTTAACGATATCCCCGAGACTGCCGGTGAGCAGCGGCGCCAGGCGCTGGCGGCGGCGCGGCAGGAGGCCATCGGCGAGGCGCCACCACACGTCGAGCGCGCCTTTCACTTGTTGGCCGGCAGCATGATCCATGATATATATGGCCTGCGCGAGATGTTGGGCATGCCGGCGCGAGTGGTCAGCGTCGAAATCTGGCTAGAGGGCCGCGCCATCACCTTTGTGCTCGAATACGGCCCGGACAGCAGCGCCCCGGGCGCGCGGGCGGTGGCCACCTGGGTCGATCTGCCCGACCTGTGGGATTTCCGCGAGACGCTAGAGATCTATGGCGATGATCGTCGCGTGTCGCTCTCCTACCCCACGGGGTTTGCGCGCGGCATCCTCTCGGAGGTCGTTGTCCAGGGAATTGACGCCGAGGGAATGGCCTGCCGTATCCAGCCGGCCGTGGCCTGGGAAACCGCCTTTCGCCGCGAGTTGCGCCATTTTGCCGATAGCATCCACGGCAACGCCGAGCCACGGGCGCCCTTGAGCTCCGCGCGTGACGATATAGCGCTGATCATCGACATCATCAAGAAGGCGCAGGACGCCGAATAGCGGCGAGCTGTGCGCCAAGGGAGGGAGGACCATGAGGCAACTGTGTGAGACCGATGTATTGGTCGTCGGCGGAGGACCGGCGGGGATCGGGGCGGCGCTGAGCGCGGCACGACGCGGGGCGCGGACGCTGCTCCTCGAAAAGCACGCCTTTTTCGGCGGCACGGCCTCTTTTTGCCTGGGCATGCCCATCAACCAGATGCGCCCTGGCGGCAAGCCTCGCTCCGACGTGCACGAGCTGGTCATCGACAAGCTTCAGGCCTATGGCGAGCGCGCGGTGATGTTCGGCGAGCACGAGCTGTGGTGTCAGGTCGAGTACCTCAAGGTGGCGGTGATGGACGCCCTGGACGAGGCGGGCTGTCGCTATCTGGTGCGCACACATGCGGTAGATACCCTGGTGGAGGATGGTCGAGTGGTGGGCGCCGTCATCGCCACCAAGCGTGGGCTGATGACCATCCGGGCGCAGCTGGTCATCGATTGCTCGGGGGACGGCGACATCGCCCACTTTGCCGGGGCCGAGATGCTGGTGGACCCGGACGAGGCCGCGCCCATGACCCTCTGTCTGAACATCACCAACGTCGATATCGAGGAGGCCAGCCGAATCTCGCGCGCCGAGATGGACGCCATGGCCGAGCGCGCCCGCGCCGAGTATCCGCTGATCCCGGCGGGCTGGGGCCTGACCCGCTTCCCCTCCAGTACCTGTCTGAC
>SKLG01000546.1 GCA_007123335.1 Anaerolineae bacterium
GGCCTCTTTTCTGCCGAGCAGGCGCTCGGCGTTCCCGGGCAGTGTGAGCGCTGTTGCGATGGGACATGGCTGCGACTATACTATGTCTACGAAAGTAGCGTAAGGAAAGAGGCATAACCGTGAAACGTTGGCACAAGGCGGCTCTGGCTATCGGCGCTGTCGCCGGCGCGACGGTGATCGGACCGCGGCTGCTGTGGTTTCGGCGGCATCCCCTGCCTGAGGGGTTCGTCCGCGAGGCTCTGGATAGCGAGGCCGAGTATGGCGATGTCGAGCTCGCCGTGGCCCACTATCGGACGGGCCGCGACCGGCTGATCATCGTCGTCCATGGCTTGGGCAAGAGCATGAACAGCCCCAGCATCGTGGCCACGCTGGCCGCGCTGCGCGACCACGTGGATGTGGTGGCCCTGGACCTGGCCGGCCATGGGCAGAGCAGTGGCGAGTGCGTCCTCAGCCCGCCAGCGGGCGCCGCCCAAATCGAGAGCCTGGTGAAAGATGCCCGCGCATCGGGCTATCGTCAGGTGGCCCTCCTCGGCTGCTCATTTGGGGCGGCGGCGTCCATCCGCGCGGCGGCGCAAGGCGTGCCCGTGGATGCCGTTGTCGCCGTCTCATCACCCGCGGTGCCGCTATACAGCATCATGAGTCGGGGGCAACGGTCGCCAGGGCTGTGGCGTCCCTGGGCGTGGCTGATGGGCACTCGCCTGGGGTACGAGCTTGACCCTGGGCCCTGGCCTATCAACTATGTCGCCGATGTGGCGCCGGTGCCGCTCTTGATCATACATAGCGGTTGGGATACGCTGGTGCCCCGCGAGCATAGCGAGACCCTCTATGCCGTGGCCCGGCCACCCAAGCGCTTTCTCGACGTGCCCCACGGGTTGCACGCCGACCCGCTACCCGCTCTGGACGCCATCATCGCCTGGCTGGACGAGGTCATGAGCGTGCTCTGAGCACGCCGAGGATGCCGGGGCCACGGACGACGCCCCGGCCGGAAAGGAGTCCCATGGATAGAACCATGCTGATCACCGGCGTAACGGGCGATCTGGGCCCCGTCGTCGCCACCGTCATGGCCGAGACCGGGGCGCGTCTGGCCCTCACCAGCCGTCGCCAGGAGGCGCTGGAGGATGCTGTCGCCGAACTGGGCTTGCCGCAGGAGCAAATCCTGGTCGTGGCCGCCGACCTGGCCGACACCCAGGAGGTGACCGCGCTGATCCAGGCCATCGAATCGCGCTGGGGTGGCGTCGATATCCTGCTGAACTGTGCCGGCGGGTGGATGGGCGGGCAGCGCATCGCCGAGACGAGCGACGAGGACTGGGAGCGTGCCCTGGCCACGAACCTGCATTCGGCGTTTCGCATCAACCGCGCCGTGCTGCCGCACATGGCCGAGCAGGGCTGGGGGCGCATCGTCAACGTGGCCAGCCGCGCCGCCGAGAGCCCTGGAACCAGCCAGGTGGGCTATAACGTGTCCAAGACCGGCCTCGTTGCCCTCACCGAATCGGTGGCCGCCGAGTATCGGCGCCGTGGGGTGGCGGCCAACGTCATCCTGCCCAGCATCATCGACACGCCGTCGAACCGTGCCAACATACCCAAGGCCGACCCCGATCGCTGGGTCCAACCGCAAGAGATCGCCGAGATGATGCGCTTCCTATGCACCGATGCCGGCGGCAGCCTGAACGGCGCCAGCATCGCCATGTACGGTCGGGTGTAGGCAACGTCCCGAACAACGCCTACCAGAGGGTGCTCTGGCCGGAAGGGTTCTCATCCTGGCTGCCGCGATAAAGGCGCGTATCGTGCATGAAACTGCGCTCGGTAAAGGCGCTGCCCTCGTCTGGGGTGCGCTCCAGATGGTCCAGCGCGCCGCGCAGATCGCCGTCCAGGCTGTCGGCCTTGTGCAGCAGGATCGCCTCCGGCGTCATCGGCACCACCGGTGAGCCATGCTCCAGGTGGCCATGGTGGGCCAGGATGGCGTGCACCAGACGCAGGCGCAGCTCGGGATCAAAGTCGGGCAGCTCGGCGATAGCCTGCTCCACCCGCGAGGCGCTGCGGTAGAGATGGCTCCACAGCACCCCCTCCTCGGTCAGGTCAAAGGTGATGGGGTCGTAGGCGTCGATCTTGCCCAGGTCGTGGAGGATGCCGGCGGTCACGACCAGGTCGCGATCCAGCTCGGGATAGGACGCGCAGCTCGTGAGCACCAGATGGATGATGTCCAGCGTGTGCTCCACCAGCCCGCCGATGCAGGCGTGATGGTTGATCTTGGCCGCCGGTGCGCGGCAAAAGAGGCGCAGCGTGGCCTCGTCCATGATGTGGTGCAGCAGGTTCGACAGATCGGGGTTCTCCACGCTGGCGATCAGCTCGACAAGCTCCTGTTCCATCTCCTCCAGCGGACGCCGCGCCACCGGCAGAAACTCGCTGAGGTCGACGAGCTCGGTGGGCACGATGCGGTCCAGGTTGAGCTGCAAGCGCCCTCGGTACTCGCTCACCCGGCCGGATACCTCGACGCCGCGCCCGACGATGAGGTTGTCGGCCATGGCCGCCGTGGCGTCAAACAGCACACCGGGGATGGCGCCGGTGCGGTCGGCCAGGGTGACGTGGAGCATATAGGAGCCGCTGCGCGTGGTGGAGAGCGCCACCTCGCGCAGGAGATA
>SKLG01000220.1 GCA_007123335.1 Anaerolineae bacterium
AGTCGTGGTTCTGTATAATCGCCTGCAACATGGTCCCTTGGCCTCACTGCATTGGTCGTTACCCTATCCTAGCCGGGGACCATGTTTTCGTCTACTCGACCTCAAAAGTGCATGACTTCAGCTATAATGAAACGGTCATTGAAAATTGTCAATTGGATGCATAAACGCGTTCTGGGGGTTCGATGGCCACCACGAGCACGCTCTCCATTCTTGCACGCCGGGAACTGCGCCGCTTCTCGCCTGTTCTGCCCCTTCTCCTGCTTGTGCCTGCCCTCCTGCTTGCCCTGTTCGCTTGGCGTCTTCCCAACTCCGAACGCGTCCTCAATCTAGCCGTGCTGCTCTTCTTCTTCGGGCCATTGTCGGCCCTGGTCACGCATTGGCTACCCAGGGCTGGGGCGCTGGCCTCACTGTTGGGACTGAGTGGATTGATCCTCGGTATCAGTCTCTTTTTCGAGATGCCCATCCTGCTGGCAGCGCTTGTGCTACCGATCCTGCTATGCGCCATGGCGCTGGGAGTAGCGGTGGCTGCGGGGCTGGCCCTCGTTCACACTATCGCCCTGGGACTGCTCGTCCTTGGTGTGCAACCGGCTATGCTCCCTGGCGTTGGCGGCATAGCGGTCGTGTTGATCATCCTGTGGGCCGCGGTGGCCATCATCTGGGCCATATACCGATCCGTTTACGAAATGGCCGAGTGGTCGTGGCAGCACTATGCTCAGGCGCAAGAGATGCTGGAGCGCTCTAGAGATCGTCAGGTGGAGCTCAAGGAAGCGCTGGAGGCGCTGGGTCACGCTAACCGTGAGTTGGCGCTGATGAATGAGCGCCTGGCCAAGCTGCGTCTCGTGGCCGAGAACGCCCAGAAAGCCAAGGCCACCTTTGTCAGTAGCGTTAGCCACGAGTTCCGCACCCCGCTGAACATTATCATCGGTCTGGCCGAATTGCTCATGGATACGCCGGCAGTCTTTGGCGAGATGCTGGGACGTAGGACGCAAGACGCTATCGCCATCCTGCACCACAACTGTGAGCACTTGGCCAGCATGATCGATGATGTCCTGGACCTGAGCCAGGTAGAGGCGGGACGCCTTTCGGTGTACCGAGGATACATAGATCTAGGCGCGCTGATACGCACCTCTCTGACCGTCGTGGCGCCGCTTCTGGAGCGCAAGGGGCTCGATCTGGCCTTAGACGCCCCTGATGCTCTGCCCAAAGTCTATTGCGATGCCAGGCGCATCCGCCAGGTGATCCTCAACTTGGTCAGCAACGCCGCCCGATTTACCGATCATGGCGGCATCCGCGTATCGGTCGCCATCGAGAACAGCCATGTCGTGGTCTGCGTTGAGGATACGGGACCGGGTATCGCTCCGGAGGATCTAGAGGGTCTCTTTCAGCCTTTTCAGCAGGCGCTCAAGATGCGTCGTGAGAGTGTGGATGGCGGGCACGGCCTCGGGCTGGCCATTAGCAAGCAGTTCGTCGAGTTGCATAGCGGCAAGATGTGGGTGGAGAGCGTTGTGGGGCAGGGCAGCCGCTTTTTCTTCCAACTGCCGGTATCCCCACCAAGCGAACCGACGGCGCCGCCCGAGCGTTGGATTCGAGAAGGCTGGGTGACGCGCACCAAGCGGGCGGCGCTGCCACAGGCCCGCCTGGCGGAACGGATGATCCTCTGCGACAACACCGGGGAGATTCGTCCTCTCCTGTCCCGACATGCAGACCACACCGAGTTTGTCGCGGTGCAGACCCCCGACGAGGCGGCACATCGGCTACAAGAGCTACCGGCCCAGGCGGTGCTGGTCAATGTGGCCTCACCTGATGAGTTGCTGACGATGATCAACGTCTTGAGCGGGCTGATCCCCGATATACCCATCATCGGTCACTCCCTGCCCAGCAAGAGCGGTCATGCGCGGCGCGCCGGGGCACTGGGCTATCTGCTCAAGCCGATACGTCGCTCCGACCTCGAGCAGCTCCTCGCGCAGATCGATGGGCCTCTTGAGCGCGTCCTGATCGTGGACGATGAGGAAGATACGCTATGGTTTCTGGAGCAACTCGTCAGTGTCTGTCGCCCGGAGGTCGCGATAGAGACGGCGCGCAGCGGGGAAGAGGCGCTACAACAGATGCGCTCTTGGTGTCCCCAACTGGTGCTACTGGACATCGTCATGCCCGATATGGACGGCTGGCAGGTGTTGCAGGCCATGGCGGCGTCAGCGGCCCTGGCCGATATCCCCGTGGCCGTCATCTCTGCGCAGGATCCCTACGAGACCCCCTCAACAAGTGAGACGCACGGTGTCGAGTATATCGCTAGCCCTATCGTGGTGGCGGCCATGGGCGAGGGGATCTCTGTCGACAAGTTGCTGCATTGCGCGGAGGCTCTGTCTACCCTGCTCCTCAATCCCGATTGAGCGCCTCATCGAGTGCCTGGAGGAATCGTCTGCGTCGCACTGGCTTGGTGATACAAACATCGGCACCCAGGGCGATGGCCAGTTCCTCCTCCTGGATCACCGAACAGAGCACTATCGGGATGGCGCGAGAGAGGGGGTGCTCGTGCAGTTGCGCCAGCAAGTCCCAACCATTCACATCCGGCAGCATCAGATCGAGAACGATGATGTCCGGCTTGATCTCGGCGATGCGGTCGAATAGACCGGCTCCCTCGCCCAGTGCCCTGATGTCATAGGGCGTGCCGGCAGTGCACAGATGAAAGAACTGGACCAGATCCGGGTTGTCATCTACGACCAAAACGGTGATTCGCTGTGCCGAGGGGAGGGTCAGGTGCAGGACAAGAGCCTCTCCCTCGCGGGTCCCCTCGATGCCGCCGCCTTGGGTGAGCACAAGTTGGTGCGCCGTCCAGTCCTGCGCCGGAGGATCGGCCGCACATGGCGCGCCGCGCAGGGTCACGCAGACAGTGCCTGGCTCGCGTCGTGCTTGCAGGTCGATGCGTCCGCCGTTCATGTGTCGCAGCAGGTAGCTGCTGGCTACAACCAGGGACTGTTGCAACACCGAGGGATGGCATGCAGCCACCATGCTACTCTTGACTGGAGTGTTGGCCATCTCAATGCCGCCGCGATCGGCCAACACGCGAATCGTGGCGACGGCCTGTTGCAGGGCGTCGGCCACATCGACCAACCTATCGGGGGCCTGCCCGGTGAGAATTGAGACCTCCCTTTCTACCTGGCCATCAGCGGTTGCGCCATCTATTTCTGGCTCACGCTCCTCCCATTGCTCCCATAGGAGTTGCGCCAGCGCCTCGGTGGCCTGAGCTTGCTGACGGGCGAGGTGCCTGACGGTGATGTGGAGTCTTTCAGCAGCCCGCTCCTGGGTGAGTGTGTGCAGATAGCGTAATGAGAGGATCTCGGCAAAGCGGTGGGCGCGCGTATCCTGCGGGGCCGTAGGCGCGGGGGCCATCTGCTCGATAGCGGCCTTGATCCTGAGGCGCAGCGACTCGAGATCATGGCACGAGGAAACGTCAAGGACGTCTTTCAAGAGCGCAGGGCACCGGAAGGTAGGATCGTATAGCCGCGACAAGGCACCATGGAGTTGGTCTTGAAACTCGGCGTAGCGTGTCATACGCGTGTCATGTCCTGGTCCTCTTGATGTCATGGTCGGCAGACCTAACATCGCCCATAATGGGGATACAGGATGACCACTTTTGAGCATCGCGCTCAATGTTTGAAAGGAGGTGTGTGACAACAGATCGCGGGTCAGCCGCGGTCACACCAGCCATTGCCATCCTATAGGGCATTCTAGCCGTTCGGAAGAACTACGTCAAAACCCCCGAGCATTATGAAGATGCTATCGGGCATTCAAAGAGGAAGGAGAGCTGCTATGCGCACAGGAGTTACTCGTCGGGAGATGCTTCGGCACGCGGGGATCGGCGCGGCCGCCTTGTTGTTGGCGTCCTGCCAGCCCAAGGTCGTTGAAAGAATCGTCACGGAGACGGTGGTCGTCGAAAAGGAAGTAGAGAAAGAGGTAATCGTCAAAGAGGCTGTTGAGGTTCAGAAAGAGGTCACCCGCGTCGTCGAGAAACAGGTTGAGAAGGTCGTCGAAATAGGTCGCGACATATTCAAGGGCGATCTGAGCATCTGGCATGGCTGGGGCAACACCGGCGGTGGCGGGCTGGCTGTAATGGACCAGGTAGAGGCCTTTGAGCGGCTCTACCCGAATGTCAAGATGAACAATGTCTTTGACGCCAATCAGGACAAGTGGATGGCAGCCATCGCCGGCGGCAATCCGCCCGATCTACTTCTGCAGAATGCTAACCAGCTCCCCCCAATGGCCCAGCGCGGCGCGCTGATGGCGCTAGACCCCTTTGTCGAGCGCGATAGCGTGGACATGAGCCAGTACTTTGACTTTGCCATCGATCATTGTAGTTGGCGCGGTAGGCTCTATGCCATGACCCATCATCCCGATGTGCGCGTCTTCTACCGTAACCTCGAAGTGATGGAAGAGGCTGGCCTGCCTCTGGATCAGGAACCCAAGGACTGGGACGAGGTTTATGAGTGGGGCAAGCAGATGTCCAAGCAAGAGGGCGGCCGCTATTCGCGGTTCGGCTTTGTCGCCAGCTGGACCTCGAACAGCTGGGCCGACCAGTATATGCAGGCCAATGGCGTCGAGCTCCTCTCAGAGGATGGTCGCGATGCGGTCTTTGCCACAGAGCTGGCTGAAGAGGCGATGCGCTTCGTGGTCAAGTGCGTCGACGACATCTGCGGCGGTCGCAACAACGTCGAAGAGTTTGTGCAGGTCAACGCCACGCCTGAGGGCACAGGTCCCTATCGCATGTTCCCCTATAACCGCATGGGTATGGTGCACTTTGGCAACTGGCTGCTCTATCCGGTCAGCGTGCTCAAGCCAGATATGAAGATCGGTCTGGGCACCATCCCCGGCGGCTACAGCAACTCCAACGAGCGTTTTGTCTTTGGCGGCGGCACCATGTTCGCGATCCCTACGGGCGCTACGCACTGGGAGCTGGCCTGGGAATGGCTCAAGTGGATGGGCGGTGAGGAGGGCCAATACCTGGTGCAGGCGCGCACCGCCGATATCGCTGGTCGCATAGATTCGGCACTCGACCCCAGAATCCTGGAGCAGCACATCTACCGCAAGGAGATGGTGGAGTTGTTCGTAGAAGCGAACGCGCCCTCCTATCTCAAGTCGCCCATCGCGGCTCAGTGGGGCCCTGAGATGACCAGGCTTCAGGATCGCGTCCTTCTCAAGGAGGCGCCCATCCCGCAGCTCCTGGCGGAGGCGCAGAGCGAGATCCAGAAGGCCCTGGACGAGTTCTGGGCCACGGCCTAATACCAGTATGAGTTTCGTACAGACCGTCGACACCGATGCCGACGGTCTGTACATTTGGATATGGAGACTGATTCTATGAGCCAGAGCAACACCGTCATCATGCCGGGAGAGACCACCAGGACGCGACCTCAACGTACCAGCTACGCCAGGCAGGAGGCCCTGGCGGGCATCGTCTTTGCCGCCCCATGGCTTTTAAATCTTCTCTTTCTCACTTTAATACCTCTAGGCGCGAGCTTGTACTTTAGTTTTAGTGAGTACCAGATCGTTCGGGCGCCGGTGTTCTGGGGGACGCGGAACTATGTCACCCTGTTCACCAATGACCGTCTCTTTATCAAGTCCCTATGGAATACGGTCTATATGGTGCTGCTGGGCGTGCCCCTCCGCATGGTCTTGGGCATGGGCATCGCCTTGCTGATGAATACAAAGGTGAGGGGCAGGGCGCTCTTTCGCACGATGTACTATCTGCCCTCTCAGGTGTCGGGCGTCGCCTTTGCGATGCTCTGGGGGTTTCTGCTGAACCCGCAGTATGGCGTGGTGAGCAACGTGATCTGGAGCTTTGGCGTCCGGCCGCCGCTGTGGCTGGCTGACCCGCTATGGGTCAAGCCCTCATTCGTGATTATGAGCCTTTGGGGGGTTGGCGGCACAATGATCATCTGGTTGGCGGGCCTCCAGTCGATCCCCGAGGTCTTTTACGAAGCGGCCGAGATCGACGGCGCCGGGCGCCTGCGGCGTTTCGCCTCCATCACCCTGCCGCTGCTGAGCCCCACGACCTTTTTCGTTCTCGTCACCGGCATCATCGGCACTTTTCAGATATTCACCCAAGCCTACGTTCTGACAGCAGGAGGGCCTGCTGATGCCAGTTTGTTCTATGCACTCTATCTTTATCAGCAAGCATTTCAATTCTTCAAGATGGGCTATGCTTCAGCGATGGCTTGGGTTCTGTTCATAATGATTATGGCCTTGACGCTCCTGCAGCTGCGTCTGGCGCGGAGCTGGGTCTACTATGAGGCGGAGAGATGATGACGACACAGCAAGCGGTGATGACAGCGCAGCGCGCTTCGCGACGCGCCAAGTCGACTCCTGTCCTCCGTCTGATTGGGCGCGGCTTCACCTACCTATTCCTCTCGTTTGGCGCACTACTGATGCTCTTTCCCTTTGCCTGGATGATCTCGCTGTCGCTGGGCAGCATGAACGATCTTTGGGCCATCCCGCCGCGCTACATCCCTGAATCGCCCAGCCTTGGTAACTATTACACAGCGCTATTCGAGTTCCCTTTCATGCGCTATATCCGCAACACCCTGGTGATCACCGGGGCCAGTATGGTGGGGCAGTTGCTCAGCTCCACGGCCGGCGCCTACTCCTTCGCACGGCTGCGCTGGAAGGGCCGTGATCTGGTCTTTATTCTCGTACTGGGCACCATGATGATGCCGCCACAGGTTACGCTGATTCCAACCTATGTTATCTGGCGCATTCTTGGGGCACTGGATACGTATGCTCCACTGATCATTCCCGGGTATCTTGGCAGCGCCTTTCTCACGTTCTTGGCGCGACAGTATTTCTTTTCGATCCCTCTCGAGCTTGAGGACGCGGCACGGGTAGATGGCTGCGGGTTCTTTTCGACCTACTTCCGCATCATGCTGCCCCTTGCGGTGCCGCTCATGATTACCCTGGGGTTATTCAGTTTCGTGGGCCACTGGAACGACTTTTTCGGGCCGCTGATCTACTTGACCACCCCGGACAAGTACAACATCCAGCTTGGCCTCATGTCTTTTCGCGGGCAGTACGTGACGGACGTCCCGGCGCTCATGGCGGCCTCGGTGATGGTGCTTATGCCCACCCTGGTGATCTTCTTGTTCGGCCAGCAGTATTTCATCCGCAGCGTGGTGCTGTCAGGTCTCAAGGGCTAGACTACGCGATCAAGGGCACATGGCTGATGGCCGAGATTCCGGGGCGCCAATATGGCTCGCTCCAGGCATCGACAACCCGGCCATGTGCCCTTTTCGCTGCTAACCCCGAGGACTACTGGACGTACCTGTAACACGAAACCGAGGAGACCGCACGCTATGAGGATCACGGATATCAAGACCTACCTTGTCGAGGGCCGCCACGAGCGCATGAAGTGGGTTTTCGTGCACGTCGAGACAGACGAGGGCGTGCTTGGTCTTGGCGACGCCACCAACTGGCCTCACAGCGAGGTGATTGTCAAGGCCATCCAATGCCTGAGAGATCGTGTGGTTGGCCAGAGTCCTTTTGACATTGAGCGGCTCTGGAAGCTCATGTATGGGGCCTTTGTGCCCCTCGGCTATGGCGGGGTGCAAGTGTCGGCTATTGCCGGCATCGAAAGCGCCTGCTGGGACATCATCGGACAAGTGACGGGGCAGCCAGTCTACAACCTCATAGGCGGAAGGATGCGCGACCGTCTTCGGCTCTTTGCTATCTGTGACCCCAAGGAGAAAGCAACCGGCAGGGCTGACATGGATGTGCGCATTCGAGCGGCCGAATGGGCGGTAGAGCATGGCTATACGGCCTTCAAGTGGAGCCCGAAGGGACGTGAACTGACGCCAGCCTACATCCGTGAGGTGCGGGAGCTGGGTCACAAGCTCCGCGAGGTCATGGGGCCTGACCGTGGCATCTCGGCGGACTTGGGCAATGTCCACTATATGGCCAGCGCAGTCCCTTTTGCGCAGGCGGTAGCAGAATGTGAACCAATGTACATGGAGCTCCACGCTCCCGAGAATATTGACGCGCTGGTCAAGCTCAACCGTGAAGTCAATGCGCCGCTCTGCATCGGCGAGCATCAATGGGCGCGCTATGGTTTCCGTGAGGCGTTTGAGAAACACGCGGTCGAGATCATCAACCTCGATGTGGTGCGCACCGGCGGCATCTCGGAGGCCCGCAAAATCGCGGCTATGGCAGAGGCCTACTATATCCAAGTGGCGCCTCATAACCCCAACAGCCCCGTCTCGACCCTGGTCAGCGCCCATGCGGCGATCGGCATGCCCAACTTCATGGTGCTCGAGTTCGAGGCGACCGACGCGCCCTGGGCCGGGGAGATCATTGACCCGCCCCTGGTGGTTGAGGACGGCTATCTGGTCCCGCCATCTACGCCAGGCATTGGCGCCAAGCTGGTCATGAAAGAAGTCGAAAAGCACCTCGCAGACTGAGGTGCCGTGCTAGGAGCTTCTGAAATACAGGGCCTACCGGGCTCATAGTTACCGATCGGGTGACTGACTAGCCAAGGGCACAGTGCACCGCTCGACTCTGGAAAAGGGGCCAGAGTCCATGCACGTGGCTACCTCGCGCTTCGAACGGTTGGCCGCGGCTCAGAAGCGCCATCATCAAGCTCCCTAGGGAGCAGTCACGGTAGGCACTGCGGCGGATGGCGTTGAGCAGCGTTGATGCCGCACCCGTAGCGGGCGTCGCCTTTGCCCATCAGGGATTCGCTGCGGATGCTCTGCCCGATGGCCATGTTAGTAGTGGGCGCCCAATCATACAGTGGCCCGCTCAGCGAACTGGCCAACGCGCTCGCAAAGGGCTTGCCTTTGGGGACGAAGGGTAGCGGTCGAAGAGCCCCCCAAAATATTGGCGTCCAAAAAGTCGTTGGGAGTTTTCGGCGTCCCAAAAGTGCCCCTAGCTTAGCCCCTGGAACAGTGCGTGAGCAGTGCATCGGGGTACACCCCCTAGCTTCGGCATGGTCCGCATCAGGGTCGGGAGGCCTAGACCTTGTACCCCTCCCGCACCAGATGCTCTATGGGCGAGAAGCGATGGTGTTGCACCTGCACATGCGCCTCAGCCAGGTGCAGGTAGGTCTTGGTCACGTCCAGTGACGTATGCCCCAGCATGCGCTGCAACGTCATCACATCGCCACCGTTGACCAGGTAGTTCACGGCAAAAGTGTGACGCAGCAGATGGGCGTGCAGCCGCGGCACCCCCACGCTCTTGCCGATGCCCTTGATCGTATGCGCCAGATTGTTGTAGGTCATCGGGCTGCTATCTAGGTTCAGGATGAGCTGGTCGTGATCCGACTCCGGTCGGAAGGTCGTCAGGTAGCGGATCAGGTACTTCTTCGTCGTCGCCGCAAAGTACACCAGCCGTTCCTTCTTGCCCTTGCCCATCACCCGCAGCGCGTCCGCCTTCAGGTCCACCCGGCCCAGCGTCAGCGTGCACAGCTCCGTCGCCCGAATGCCCGTCTCCAGCAGCAGCGTGATGATCAGATGTTGCCGCGAACCCAGCCGGGTGTTGGGGTTGAGCGAGGTCAGGATTCTGCTGATCTCCTCATTGGATAGAATCTCGATCATCGGCTCGGGCAGCTTGGGGCGCTTGAGCCGCTCCAGTCGATTGTCGGCGGTGAACCCCTCCTCGTGCAACCACGCGGAGAACGCCTTGATGGCGCGCACATAGGCATGGATCGTCGAGGGTGACAGGCCCCCCCCGGGTCTCATGGCGAAAGGGATGCGTCTGGTAGCGCGTCTTCTGCCGCTGCAACGAGGACACGAAGGCCCGGGCGTTGTCCAAGGAGAGGTCCTCAAGTACCGGCTCCGATCCATCAGTCAGGAACGCCACGAAGCGGCCGATCATCTCCTCGTACCAGGAGACCGTCTTCTCCGCCCTCCCCTCGGTGCGTTTGGTGGCGACAAAGAGCTCCAGCAGATCAGAGAGTGACATCTCCATGTTTCTGCTCCTCAGCAAGGACTCTGTTCTCACCATCATGATAGCACCTCCTCAGGGTCGAGTGTTGCAGGAAGATGGCAAATCTGAGGCAAACAGAGCCGAGGAGTCAGTTGGAACGGCGGGGAAAAGTCAGTTGGAAGGAAACGAAAAAGCTTCCAACAGACACCCTGTCTATTGGAAGCAAACCAGCGATTATTGTCTAGTTACAGAGCGC
>SKLG01000139.1 GCA_007123335.1 Anaerolineae bacterium
AGAGCGGGCTCCTCGCCCACCAAAAAGGCCGTGGCGACTGGCCATGTCGTATCGGCGGGCGTGCGATGGGTATGGTACAGCATAGGGTATCCGAATGGGGATGCGCTCCAGACGATGTGAATGTCGCCGGCGTTCGTTCGCAACATAGCCATGTCTTTGACCATCCCCGGCGCATGATCTATCCATTGTGCATCCTCCCATACCCATTCGGCCGCCGGTGTTGGTGACGGCGCGACGGTGGGCGGCGCTTCATCAGGCCTGCGACGGTTCAGCATGGAGGGCATCTCGGGCGTCGGGCTCGGGGTGATGCCTTCGGTTCTGTGCGTATAGGGCGGCATAGACCAGCTCTCCACCCGCTTGATGGTCGCGGTCGCAGTTGCGGTGAGAGATAGGGTATGTGTGGGTGATGCGGTGTGTATCGCCGTGCGCGTAGGCGTCGCTGTGTTGCTGATCGTCAGCGTTGGGATAAGGGTCTGCGTCGGGCTGGGCTCCTGGGTAAGAGTTGGTTCGCTGGGCATCGTCGGCATGGGGTCTGTCTGTGTGGGCGTCAGCGACGGCTCCTGATTGCGCCAACTGGAGGCAATGGCCCATCCCCCCTCGGGCTGTCGCGCGCTCCATGCGGCGCGCACGCTGCCTTGCTCATCCACCGCGATGACCACATGGCGCGCGCCATCGGTTACGGCGATCGTCTCTGGCAAAAACCATGTGCTGCCGTCGAACGTCGAGAACTCGAGAGTATCGCCAGCACTCCGGGCTATATAGGCGCCGCCCTGCGGAGGCAGTGCCAGATGGGGCGCTATGGCGGTTGCCGTGCCACTGGGCGGCTCGGAGAGGATCCACGGGGCGTCCTGTTCGATCAGCGAACGGCGGGCGTGTCGCACCACCGATCGTCCGTCGAGGGTGTCCTCTTCCCAGACCAGATGCACCACATCGTCAGCGCCGCAGGCCAGTTTGGGCGCGCGGGCATCCCCTTCCATAGCGTCCGAGACTTGCTGGGGCACCGACCATATTCCGGCGGTGCCGTCCCAGTGGGTTACCCAGATGTCAGAGGATCCCTCACCGACCGGCGTACTCTGCCAGGCGATCCACACTCGCCCAAGGCTGTCGACGTCCAACGAGGGCGCGCCGCCGTGGGCGTCGCTCATCGGCTGGACGATGTGCCAGCTTTGGCCGAGATCCAGAGAGTGGGCATGATAGATCCGATCGCGTCCTTCGTACTTGCCCGCCCAGACTATGTGCAGAGTGCCGCTATCCACCAGGACGGCGATATCGGGGTTGCCAGCATGGCCGCCCAGGTCGCTAACCTTGCGGGGCGCCACCCAGCCATCCGGCCCCAGCGAGCTATGATAGATGTGAAATCGAGCGTCAGACAAAGATGCGTGGGCATAGACGAGATGGAGGCGCCATGAAGCAATCTCTTCTGGCGAGGCAGTGCACTCGGACGCGCCATCCGCCAGAGCGAGAGCAATGGCCGGGCTGTCACCGGTGATCTGTAGCCGCTCCAGATGCCAACCGTCGCTCTCACGCACAGCGTAAAGCAGCTCGCCATCTTGTTCCCACACGAGGTGAGCGCGTCCATCGCCAACGGCGAGAGCGGGGCATCGGGCATCGGCGTCTGGTCCGTATGCGCCGATCAGCTCGTGATCTGACCAGGCTCCGGGGACAACCCGAGTTGACGAATTGTCCACAGAGGGTTGACGCGCTGTAAGCGCGCCCCTCTCGGCCAATCCGCCCGACGCCAACAGCCCCCAGGCCGCTAGCGCAATGATGATGGCAGCGCAGGCTCTTCTCATATGTCCTGGATTTCCTGTAAGAGCAGACGGTGTAATCAGATCGTTGGGGCCTTCTATAGCGATCGTGACCGCATGCGAAAAGCATCTACAACGACTCGGCATATTGCGAATTTGCGAGGAGTCTTGCTCCCCATGCCAGGATAGACACAACCGCGAACATCTATCGCAAGGGAAGTGTATCGCCAATGGATGAAAAAGAAATGACAATGTTCCGTTTATTGATGACAGATTCGTAACTTTGGCCGCAGAGGGCGCACGCAATGCCGAGGATCATGTGCAAGAATGGGGGATGATCGTCCTTGATGCGTCGATATGGTCCAGGATGGTGGGGACATCGGGTGAGGTTGTAGGAGATATGCGGACTCGTGCCGAGCATGGGCGACCTCTATCGAGAGGTCTACCCACCCTTGAGCCTGGTGGAGACATCAGCCGTCGCAGATCCTCTTGGTGCCTGCGCGGGACCGCCTAACCGGATCGTGAGATGCGTACGCGCAGAGCTTCCAGGATCGTCTCGCCAAAGGGCCGCGCCACCACCTCGGCCCACATTCCCGGAGCCACCCGACCGCCGCTTTCATCGAGAAGCGTTTCAGCATCGAGGACGATGCGCCGATCCTCGTTCTCAATATACAGGTAGCCCTCAACAAAGGTGCGGCTGCGTTGTAACTCTGCCTTGAGGATAATGCCTTGAATGCGCAGAAGGCTATCTGTGTCAACCCGCTTGATGATATCAAAGCGCAGGGTGCCATCCAGCAACCGCTGTCCACGAACATCGACAATGGCGCCCACCACCATCGGCCCCACGATCTCGGTGGCATCGTCAACCCAGCCGGTAAAGGGGCC
>SKLG01000159.1 GCA_007123335.1 Anaerolineae bacterium
CGACGCCCTCGCCGAGGCGGTGGAGGCGGTAAACCTTCTCGCCGCCGCCCGTCTGGTGGCCCGCGCCGCCCTCGCCCGCGACGAGAGCCGTGGGCCGCACCTGCGTTTCGCCGAGGGCTCGCTGACGCCCATCCCCCGCGACGACGACCGCTGGGAGCGCTATGTGGTGCTCAAGCGGGGCGACGCCGGGCCAGAGCTGGCAATTCGTGAGCCGATGCGGCCTGAGCCGTCGGCGCGGCGATGAGCAGCGATTTCCTCTGTTTATTGTCAATTTGACGGGTTTGTGCGCCTGTGGTACCATATATACACCGTATTCTCAATACTGGGAGATTGTCCGTGGAGATTGTCCATAGATGAAAGCCAGACGAAACGATCCCTGCCCCTGTGGCAGCGGTAAAAAGTACAAGCATTGCTGTCTGCGTCAGGATCGCATCGAAGAGTCGCGGGAGCTAAGCGTCTCTATCGAGGAGGCGACGATCCTGCAGATGATCCAGGAGTATGCCCAGGCGCCGCGCTTTGCCCACGATGTTGGCGAGGCGGTCAACTTTTACTGGGGCGGCGCCTATAACTGGCAGAACGCGCCCGATCCTGACCGCGAGGACCTGCGCCGCATGTGGGAGTGGTTTCTCCACGATTACGCCACCGGCGAGGACCGCCGTCGCGTCATCGACCTGTTCATCGAGGAGCGCGGGGCTTCACTGCCGGCGGATGTCCAGGAGGTATTGCAGGCCTGGTCGGAATCGGCCATGGGTCTGTTCCGCGTGGTGCGCACCATCGGCGGCCAGCGGCTGCGGGTATACGACCCGCTGCGGCAGGAGGAGCTAGAGATCGAGGACGCCAGCCTGGCGCGGCTGGCCCAGCCCGACGAACTGTTGATCGGGCGGCTCTACACCCTCGATGACGTGAATCGGCTGTCGATCATGACCATGCTGCTGCCGGAAGAGTACGAGCCGGCGCTGGTCGAGTATCTCACCCACGCCTATGACCTCTATCGCGACGAGCACTATCAGGCCACATGGGACCAGTTCCTGCGCGAGAATGGGCACCTGTTCAGCGCGTTCCTCTTTTCGGCCAAGGGCGAGGCGCTGCGCTCGCTCATCGGCCCGGGCACCCGCTACCACGATCCGGCCATCACCCGCGACAAGTTGCGTGAGCACACCAGCAGGATGGATCGCGAAGCCCGCCAGCAACAGATGGAGCAAGAGCGGCGGCGGCGTCCTCCCGAGCGGCGCACCAGCAGCGGCATCATCTTGCCCGGCCAGGAGCCCGAGAAAGAGCCGGAGAAGGAAAAAGAGAAGGAGAAGGAGGAGGCGCCACGGCGCTCCACCATCCTGATCCCCGGCCGCGACGACTAGTACTACAACCGCGATTCCCCCTCCCGAAGGTCCCAGACGGGGTGCTTGCCCTGAGAATGACTTCGCAAGGACCTTCGGGAGGGGGAAGCGCTCGGAACGAGTACGCCAGAGCCCCGGTGCGCCGGGGCTTGTGCTTTACTGTACCAACACGATAGAGAAGGAGGACGCCTTGTCCGGTATCAAGGCCTTGCTATTGGACCTCGACGATACGCTGTTGCTAAATGACATGGAGACGTTCGGCCCCCACTATTTCGAGGCGCTGTTGGCCAAGGTCTCGGCGGTGTGCCGGCCGGGGCCGTTCATCGAGGCCCTGCGCGCGGGCACCCACGCCATGATGGTCAACGACGGCACCCAGGGCACCAACGCTGAGGTCTTTCAGCGCACCTTTTTCCCCCTCGTCGGCTGTGATCCCGATGAGCTGATGCCCCTCTTTGAGGACTTTTACACCCACGAGTTCCACGCGCTCCGCGAGCACACTGCCGTAGACCCCGACGCCCGCCCGCTGGTGGAGTTAGCCATGGCGCAGGGCTACCAGGTGGCCATCGCCACCCAGCCCATGTTCCCTCGGGTGGCCATCGAGGCGCGGCTCAAATGGGCCGGCGTGGGCGTCGACGAGTTTGCGTATGACGCCATCTCGTGCTATGAGACGATGAGCGCCTGCAAGCCCCGTCGCCATTTTTTCCGCACGATGCTCGAACGGCTGGGGCGTGCCCCGGAAGAGTGCTTGATGGTCGGCGACAGCCAGGCCGATATGGCCGCCGGTCGCTTGGGCATCAAGACTTTTTGGGTACAGCGGGACCGAGATGATAGTCGCGGGATGCCTCGCGCCGCCTACAACGCCCGCGGCTCGCTGCGCGACCTCATTCGCTTGATCGAGACGAGGAGGATCGATGCACTCTGAGCAGGCATCGGGATTGGACGCCCTTCGTCAGCGCGCCCATGAGGCGTTTGTGAGCGCCTATGGCCGCGAGCCGACGCTGTTCGTCGCCGCGCCGGGGCGGGTGAACCTCATCGGCGAGCACACCGACTATAACGACGGCTTTGTGCTGCCCGCCGCCATCGATCGGCATATCGTGCTGGCCGTGGCCCCGCGAGAGGACCGCACCGTGCGCCTCCACGCCCTCGATTTCGCCGAGCACAGCCAGTTCTCCCTCGACGCCCTCGATCACGACGAGCGGGCCGCGTGGAGCAACTATGAGCGCGGCGTGGCCTGGGCGCTGCAAGGCGCGGGCTATACCCTCTGCGGGCTGGACGGCGTCATCACCGGCGACGTGC
>SKLG01000057.1 GCA_007123335.1 Anaerolineae bacterium
GCGCCCGGTGAGCCAGAGCTGGCTGGCTTTCTAAACGAGGTCGGATCATGGCTGACGCTGGGCACTGGCTGGGTGCGTGTTCCACGACGATTCCTATGGCTGTTCGGGGGTATCTTGGCCGTCTTGGGTGGGCGTGCCTTGCTGGCCCGCGAGCGTAGCAAAGAGCAACGGGCTGCCGGCGCCATGATCATCGTCTGGGTCTCGCTGGCCGCGTGGGCCATTTTTCTGGTTCAGTTTCGGCGCGAGACCTTTAACGCCTACTATATGGTCATCGCTGCGCCGGCCTGGTGGGCGTTGGTGGCAAATGGAGTGCTCGCATTGCGCGCCAAGCGTCAGGGCCTGGTTCGCGCCGGGCTGGCTCTGGCTCTACTGCTGCTGGCCAACGGACACTCGCTGGTCAGGCATTATCATGATCCTGAGCAGTCCAAGAGCAACGGCTATCGCCAGGCGGCCGCCCTCCTCGCCAGCGAGAGCCAGCCAAACGATCTCTTTGTGGCCAATTTCCCCGACCCTTGCTGGGACTATTATCTGCGCAACCTGGACATCCAGCGAACCATGGTGCCACGACGTGCGCAGCAAGATGTGGATACCGTAGCGGAGACGCTTAGAGCGCTGATCCACGAGCATTCTCGGCTCTGGTTCGTCCCATTGCGCGCCGAGAGCTGGGATGCCGAGGGCGCAACCGAGCACTGGCTTGAGTATAACACCCTGCGGGAAGGACGTTGGCTGCTCCGTCACCTCGACGTAAGGGCCTATCGCCCTGAATGGACGGCTCTGGATGCCATGCAGTCTTTGGACATAGGCTTTGGTGAGGGTGTCCGCTTGCGAGGGAGTCTATTGGCTCTGGATGGCCATCCTATATCAGGGGCAAATCCGATCTCGGTGCCTGCGGGCTCGACGTTGGCCTTGTCCCTGGCCTGGGAGGCGAGTGACACTCTTGCGACGAGCTATGTCGCTTTTGTGCACCTGCTTGACGCCCAGGGACATCTGGTCAGCCAACACGATGGCATACCTGTGTTCGGCACCCGGCCCACCACGGTGTGGCAACCGGGCGAGATCATCCTCGACCGCCACGAGCTGGATGTGTCCCAAGAGGTCATCGACGGCCGGCTGATCGTCGGCCTGTATGATGCCCAGACGGTGGTTCGCCTGCCGTCGTCCACGGGACAGGATGTTATGGAGATAGTGGCGATAACCGCGGCGGGCGGATCTGCGGCCAAGTAGCTGTTCATCGGCATACGATATCGCATGTCACCAGCGCTGGTGGCTCAGAGACTAAAGAGGCGCTGGCGTCTACCAGCGCCCTGTGTCTATCCAACCAGCGTAAGTTTGAGTGCCCAGTCCTCGTCACCTGAGGTCTGGACCGGCAGGACGATGCGCCCCACATTGTCGGCCTCGACGACGCCGGCGTCGGACCACGCGCCGTTTCGTGGGTCGAACCACGTCGCCTGATAGCGGCGATTTAGCAGCGCCGAGCGGAGGGTGCCTCGCGGGCAATCGGCCTCAAAATAGAGCAGGTAGAGGTCCTTGTCCGGCGTGCGGGCGCAATAGGCCCAGCCGCGATTGCCCTCTGGGCCGCCGGTCTTGTTGGGGCTGACCCAGTCGGCGTCGGGCACCAGCTCCTGAAAACGCCGCCCTTCGGAGAGGACGAAATCGCTCAGGTACTCCATCTGCGCGCCCGAGTCCCAGGTCAGCGCCTCCCACGTCTTGTAGGGGGCTTCCTCCTCCACATCGCCGCTCCACAACCCCGCCGCGCCATAGATATGCCCGGCCAACCCGCCAGACAGCACGCTGCCGTACATCCCCGACCGCGCACAAAGCGCCGCCTCGTCCGAATCGGGCGGCACCGGGTTGTCCGGCGGAAAGCCGGGATAGTAGGGCTCGCCGTTGAGCGCCGGGCGCGGTGGATCGGCGTGGTGATAGATCTCCTCCAGCAGCCAGTGGCTGTCGTGGTCCCGTCGGTTGCCGATCTGGTGCAGCGTCAACCAGTGCCCGGCGAAATTGTTCAGCGTCGAGCCTGCCGCGTTGGCCGAGCGCAGCGTGCCAAACGCTGGGATGCCCTTGTCCACAACGGCGTCGGCCGGTGCGTCAAACTCCCGCGACGGAATGCTATGCCTGTCATAGTCAAAGTGGATGGGGCTGAGGATCACGTTATGCGCCTGGTAGCGCGCCCACACATAGGCGATATAGCGCGCGTACGAGTCGGGCCAGGGGTAGAACCGCTTCCAGGCCGGGCTCACATCGCGGCGGGCCACCTCGATAAAGGGAATGATGCCCTGAGCGTTGAGATAGTCGATCTTTGTGTCCATGGCGGCGAAATAGGCCGGGTTGATGCGCTCCACATCGGGGAACACATCCTGATAGCCCGGCACCTTGCCGGGGAGGAAGAAGGGCCGCCCGCCCTCATTTTCCATATTCTTGGCGCTATCGGTGCCCTCCTGGCGCCAAGCGTTGCGTAGGGTAGTGCCGTCTTCCAGCGCGACAGTAGGCGGATAGCCGTCGTTGGCCCAGGCCGGGTGCCCGACGAGCATGGCAATGCAGTTGTAGCCCTGGGCCTTGCGGTAGCGCACCATATCCTTGAACCCCATCCCCGGCCCCACTGGGCGTTCGACGTCGTCCTCATACCA
>SKLG01000214.1 GCA_007123335.1 Anaerolineae bacterium
GCCACCACCTGGCAGCCCTCCAGGGTGGCATAGTTCTTGAGATGGGCGCACTGGCCCATGCTGCCCACACCGACGAACCCGATGCGCACGACGTCCATTCCATCTCCTCCTTGAGAGCCGCGACCCGCTCATCCAGCTTGTATTCTATACAGGCGTCAGGGCGCAAGGCCTTGCGCCCTGACGTGGCCTCTTACAGGCTCTCTACTTTTCCCCGTACACAGCCTCGCGCAAGCCCTTGACATAGCCGATGGCGAACAGCCGCCCAATGGACGAGTAGCCCGGACGGTCGTTCATGTCGCCCTCCATCGTCGGCACGTGGTCGGGGCGCAGCACGCCCTCAAAGCCGATGTCGCGATAGGCGCGCATGCATTCCAGCATGTTGGTCTTGCCCTCGTCGTGGAAGGTCTCGACAAACTTTTCGGCGGTGCCGCGCACATCGCGGAAATGGACAAAGAACACCTTTTCCTGCTGGCCAAAGTGGCGGATGACGCCGGGCAGATCGTCGGTCATCAGCGTAAAGTTGCCCTGGCAGATGGCGATGCCGTTCATCGGGCTGGGGTACATGTCCAGCAGCCGTTGATAGTTCTCGATGCTGCGCATGATCCGCCCCATCCCGCAGAGCGGCGACAGCGGGGGATCATCGGGATGCATGGCGAGCTGCACGTTGGCCTCTTCCGCCACCGGCACCACCGCCTTGAGGAAATAATCCAACGAATCCCACAGCGTATCCTCACTGACCTCGCCAAACTCGGTCAGCGGCGCCAGCTTCATCAGCTCATTGTCAAAGCCGGTGGCCAGCGCGCCGCCACGGGCGGGGATCGTGGTGGAGGTGCGCGTCCAGTTCAGCACCGGCATCCACTCGTAGCACCAGCAGGGGATGCCCAGCTTGCCCATGTTCTGGATCAGGGTGATGGCGGTCTCGATCTCCTCATCGCGACCGGGCAGGCCCAGCTTGGCCTTGTTCAGCGGCGGGCGGCTCTCGATGACGTCGAGGCTAAAGCCAAAGTCCTCGTATGCCGTCTTGATGCGCACCAGGGGCATAAAGGCCCAGGGCAGGCGATCCTCGGGGACGTCGAGGCCGCCGCTGAAATCCATACCGCCCACGACGTGGTCCACGCCGCACTGTTTGACCATGCGCCACAGCGGCGAGGGCCGCGGGGGCAACGCTTCAGCGATCTTGATCATGCTAGACTCCTCATGGGATATGTTTTGGGTGGGTATGATGCGCCCACCCGATGCGCCATGCAAATACGCTGGCATTGTACCGCACATCGGCGAACACGAAAACATGGCGAGCAAGTGATTGCCGTTGGGACGTTCTTGCCGCTGGCCGTCGCCTGCGTTATGATGCGTACAGGCAGAGTGGCTGTCCTCAGTGTGACATAGTGCGAGCAAAGGGGGCCTCATGATCGAACTCCCAGAAGCCATGACCATCGCCAAGCAGATGCACGCCGAGCTGACCGGCAAGCGGATCGTCGACGTCGTTCGCGGGGCGTCGCCGCACAAGTTTGCCTTTTACGGACCGCTCTCTGAGGAAGAGTATATCCGACGGCTCAAGGGCGCGCTGCTGGGCGAGACGACCTGGCACGGCATGCACACGCTGACGACGGTGGGCGACGACCACATCCTGGCCCTGGGCGGCGGCGGGGAGCGCATCCTCTACCATCGCGACGAGGGCTCGATCCCCAAGAAGCATCAACTGCTGCTGCGCTTTGCCGATGGCGATGCCCTCACAGTGTCGGTCTCGGGATGGGGGAGCGTCTTCTGCCTTACGAACGAGGAACTGCTCGGCCAGGGCCACATCCGCTACGGCCAACCGCAACCGCTGAGCGATGCGTTTACCTTTGAGAGTTTTGCGCAAACCTTCTCGGCCCGTGCGCCGGAGGACAAGACGAGCATCAAGTATCATCTCATCTCCGAGCCGGGTGTCGCCGGCGTGGGCAACGGCTACCTGCAGGATATCCTCTTTTACGCCGGCATCCACCCTCAGCGCCGCGTGGTAGAGATCAAGGACCGCCAGCAGCACAAGCTCTATGGCGCCCTGATCAGCACGTTGCAGCGCGCCGCCGAGCTGGGCGGCCGTGACACTGAGCGCGACCTCTACAACCGGCCCGGCGGCTACGCGCGGCTGATGGATACCCGAACGGCGGGTCAGCCCTGCCCCAAATGCGGCGCCGAGATCGTCAAGATCAGCTACCTGGGCGGGGCCTGCTATCTGTGCCCCGAGTGCCAGCGATAACGGGAAGGTCAAGGCACATCGAGCGGCACCGCGAAAACGTGTCCATACCGGTTGACGCCGACCGCGCCGACGGGCATAATGGACTCGCTTGAGGTTTTTCTATGGGCGCGGCGCCACGCGCGCCCCGAGTGCGTGAGGAGGTTAGACAGATGCTATACCGTACCTTTGGCCGGCTGGGTTGGAAGGTCTCTACCATCGGCATGGGCACCTGGAATATCGGCAACCAGTGGGGCGAGATCGACGACGTCACGGCCTATGCTGCCGTGCGCGCCGCCTCTGACGCCGGGATGAACCTGTTTGACACCGCCGAATCCTATGGGAATCCAAACGGTTTGTCGGAGGAGAGGCTGGGCCAGGCGCTGTCGGGGATCCGCCACCGCGTCTATGTCGTCAGCAAGATCGGGCACTGGGGCCAACGCACCGGCCAGGGCGTGCCCAAGACCACCACCGACATGATCCGCCTCTGCTGCCATGCCTCGCTCCATCGGCTGCGCACCGACTGGATCGACGCCATGCTCTGCCACGAGGGCGACATCCAGGATCCGAGCATCTATCTGGAGGCGTTCGAGATGCTCAAGGCGCGCGGGCGCATCCGCGCCTATGGCATCTCGACCAACAGTCTCGAGGTGCTCAAGCGTTTCAACGCAGACAATGGCTGTAGCGTTGTCGAGATCGACTATTCGCTGCTCAATCGCCAGCCGGAGGAGGAGCTGCTGCCCTACTGCCAGGAGCACGGCATCGGCGTGCTGATCCGTGGGCCGCTGCACAAGGGGCTGCTTTCCGGCCAATATGACGCCGACACGGTCTTTGACGACGAGGTGCGCTCCCGCTGGAACCCCGGTGAGGGGCAGCGCGACGAGTACGAGGCCGCCATCGCCCAGGTGGAAAAGCTCAAGGAAGTGGTGGCCCCGGGCGAGGAAATGGTCACCGCCGCGTTGCGCTATGTCATCTCGCATCCCGCCGATCCCGTGGCTATCCCCGGTTGCAAGTCGCCGGAGCAGTCCAGGAGCAACGCCGCCGCCGGAGACAAGATCCTCACCGCCGGCGAGCGCGAGGAACTCACCACACCGCTGGATTATGCCTGAGCGCTATGGCGCACACCCTGCCGGTCAGCGCAATGAATCGCGCAGGGTGTGCGTCAGCTCGATAAAGCGGGTGGTATAGAGCGAGTCCACCGTGCGGGGGCGCGGCAGGTCGATGACCACCTCGTGCTCCACCCTCCCCGGGCGCCGCGACATGGTCAGCACCCGGTCGGAGAGGAGGATCGCCTCCTGGATATCGTGGGTGACCATGAGCACCGTCTTTTGTCGCGCCTGCCACAGATTGAGCAATTCCCAGCTCATCCGCTCGCGAGTGAGGGCGTCCAGCGCACCAAAGGGCTCGTCCAAAAGGAGCACATCGGGGTCATAGATCAGCGCGCGGGCCAGCGCCACCCGTTGGCGCATGCCGCCGGACAGATCTCGCGGCAGCATCTCGGTGTAGGCGCCCAGGCCGACGAGGTGGAGCATCTCGTCGGCCCGCCGCTCGGCCTCGGCGCGGGGCACGCCCTGAATCTCTAGCGGCAACATGACGTTGGCCAACGCCGTGCGCCAGGGCATCAGGTTGGCGTGCTGAAAGACAAAGCCGATGTGCTCCTGGGGGCCTTCCAGAGGCGCGCCATTGAACCACACCCTGCCGCCCGTGGGCTGCAGCAGCCCGCCCAGGATGCGCAGCAAGGTCGACTTGCCGCAGCCCGAGGGGCCGATGAGGCACACAAACTCGTTGGGCATCACCTCAAAGGTGGCATCCTCCAACGCCTCGAACGGCCCCTCGGCCAGGTCGAAAAAGAGCATCTGCACATGATCGACGACGAGAATCGGCTGGCTCATACCTACTCGACAAAGCGGTTGGTGTACAGATCCTCGGCGTCGACGCCGCCGCCGATCAGCTCCAGCTCGCGCAAAAAGGATACCGACTCTTCCCAGGCCGCGGGGTCGTTGGCGCCCAGCGGCTCGCGGTCCCAGTAGCTCAAGCTCTCTTGCAGCACGGCGCGCTGCAACCGGGCCGTCTCCTCATCCATCTCGGCGATTACCGTGCGGGTGATGTCAAAAGCCGCATCGGGATCGTCCAGGGTATCGCGCAGGCCGCGCAAAAAGGCGCGGGCCACCTTCTCCACCAGCTCGGGCTGCGCCTCGATGGTCTGGTCGTTGGTGATCAGGCCGTTGGAGACCAGCGCCGTATACTCGTCCAGATAAAAGGCATTGATCTCATAGCCGGCGGTGCGCAACTGGATCGGCTCGTTGAGGGCATAGCAGATGGCGGCGTCCACCCGGCCCTCCACCAGGCTGGCCACCTGGGTGTAGCCGATGACCTGGAGGTTCACATTGGCGGCGTCGAGCCCCACCTGTTGGGCAAAGGCCAGCCAGCCGATGTAGCTGGCCCCCTCGACGGCGGGGGTGCCCACCGTCTTGCCGACCAGATCGCCGGGCTCGACGATGCCGCTCTCGGCCAGCGAGACCACGCACACCGGAAAGCGGTTGTACCAGTTCAACACATAGCGCACCGGCAGCTCGTTGGCCCGCGCCAGAACCACCTGATCGCCGCTGGCGATGGCGAATTGCAGGTCGTCGGTGCCCACCCGTTGCAGCAGGTCGGTCTCCATGCCATAGTCCAGGGTGATCTCGAGCCCCTCATCGGCGAAATAGCCGCGCTCGATGGCCACATACATGGGCGTGAACTGCACATTGGGGATAAAGCCCATGGCGATGGTCACCGCTTGCGCATCGCCCCCTGATCCCTGGCGCGCCGGGCGGCAGCCGCTGAGCAGCACAGCGATCAGGAGCATCAGAACTAGCACATACCTACGTCGTCTCATCTCTACTCTCCAAAGATATAGTGTGGTGCGTCGGAAAACCGTCTATGCCTCTACTCCTGCGGCCAGCGCCAGTGGAGCACCCAGCGTTCCAGCCCCGAAACGAGCAAGTAGAGCGTCAGGGCGATGGCCATGAGGGTAAAGAGGGCCACGAACATGAGGGGCGTGTCGAACAGGCCACGGGCCAGATTCACCAAAAAGCCCAGGCCGCGATCGGCGCCCACAAACTCGCCCACCACGGCGCCAATCACCGAGAGGGTGACGCCCACCTTGAGCCCGCCGAACAGCACCGGCAGGGCGGCCGGCAGCTCCAGGTAGCGAAACGCCTGCCAGCGCGAGGCGCGCAGCGATACCATCAGCTCCTTGAGTTCGGCGTCCACCGAGCGGATGCCGACGATGGTGTTGATGAGCACGGGGAAAAAGAGGGTCAGCGCGCAGACCAGCACCTTGGAAAACATGCCGGCGCCGAACCAGACTACCAGCAACGGCGCCAGGGCGACGATGGGCACCGCCTGCGAGGCCACAATATAGGGCGACAGGATCCGCTCCAGCGTGCGCGACTTGGCCAGCAGATAGCCCAGCACAAAGGCGACGCTCAATCCAAGGACCAGGCCGCCCAGCACCTCCGAGACGGTAACCAGCGCGTGGGAGAGCAGGGCGCCGGAGCGGAGGACGACGAGAAAGCGTTGGGCCACGCGCCGAGGCCCCGGCAGGAAAAAGGCCGGGTAGTTGCCCACGTACACGACAAGCTCCCACAGAAGGAGCGCGCCGAGGAGCACCAGCGGCACCAGCAGGCGCTGCCAGGGCAGGCGACGCACCAGACGCCCAAATGAGAACCGCTGGGGCGCCAATCGCTGGGGCGCCAATTGCTCTACCTCACGGCCCGCCGCGATCGATGGATGTTGCTCGATACACTCTGTCGTCTGCATAAAAAAAAGCCCCCCGAGTTGCTGCCAGAACAGCATCGGGGCGCCAAAAAAGTATGCAAGACGTTCCACCTTCTTTCATCCGGACTGTACCGTCGGCCCCGGCATCGCACCGGGT
The DNA here is from genome assembly GCA_007123335.1 of Anaerolineae bacterium. GTDB lineage: Bacteria > Chloroflexota > Anaerolineae > UBA1429 > UBA1429 > SKLG01. Next base: position 6,135 of record SKLG01000214.1, read on the forward strand.
CTACCATTGCTGGTTCGCGGGCTCGACGAGAGCATGTCTCGTCCTACCGCCGATCGGGAATTGGCCATCGTCTGGCCTCACCCTGCCCCGAAGGCTGTTCTATTCGATTACGCGCACATTATAAGACGGTGTGCGTGGGCTGTCAAACGCCATCCGCCTATCCGCTTCGGAACAAATATCGCGAGGATAACAAAGCTGTCATCCACAAAAACGGTACTTTTCATCTTTTATTCATCTCTTGATGTTACCCTATTGTCACGGTAGACGCCCGTCCAAGCAATCATACTCTCGACTCGACCCACAATCGCCATCAGGCGTCCTCCGTGGAATCGCCTCCCCAAAGGCACGTTGTAGCCACCTACCTGCCTACGCCTTTTGGGGAGGCGATTTAAAATCGCGAGGCGATGCGCCTGATATCCAGGCGCCGACCGCTTTTTTACGGATAGACACGATTTGCCTATTGCATTCGTGGGGCTCATCGCGTATAATGGACAAGAATACCACGTTAGCCGTGACCTTGGGGCTCGCTCGACGTCATACTTGGTGCAAGGAATAGCCCTTCACAACCGGACGGTGAGATCCGGGCAAGGGAGTGTATGAGAGGCTATCGGCGCGCGTTCCACAGCCTATGGATCGTTCTCCTGGTGCTTATGCTGGTGCCGTTCCCTGCGGCTGCCGAGCAGAACCCTGCGCGGCTTCTCGAAGCAGATGTGGTCGCCAGCATCCAGATGCCCGAGAGCAGCGCCGAGCATAGCTTGGTCATTCAAGCGACCTCTTGGCGCAGCACGCCTCATCGCTATATGATCACCATAGTGAACCTCACGCCTTGGACGATCTCGTCGCTTACCGTTCTTGACCGCTATCTGCCCGAGGACATCGAAGAGCCCGAGATCCATTCATCGTGGTTCCCCGAGCCTCTGGAGCCGGATCAGGCCGCCACCGTCGTCTTGACCTTCCCCGAAGGTTTTATCCCCGGCGCATGTCACCAACTGGAGATCTCGCTGGCCGATGGGCTCGGCTTTGTGCTGATGGATTGCAGCCAGCCCAACGCCACCACCTTTTGGAACGTGCCGCTGAGCCTGCCGACCGAGGAATTCCTCGCCCAGCCGCTCCTTACGGCGGAGCATCCCGAGGGGCCCAGCAAGCTAGGCATCCATGTGACCCGCAACTCGGATCCTGGCATCATGGAGTTTGTGCGCGAGGCCAAGCCGGCGGTGATCGTCGGGGTGGGCGATTTGGGCTGGTTGGCTGAGGCCAAAGAGGCCTCTCCAGAGACAGTCACCATAGGGCGCTTCCCAGAAAAGGACCAGGATATCTTTGGGGATCCTGTGGAGCGGGCCCGCGCCTTTGTGGACGAGTACCTAGAGCGCTATCGGGCGAACCCCGGCGTCGATTATTGGCTGGGATGGAACGAGCCGGTGATCGACGAACTCTGGCAGATGCAATGGTACGCGACCTTTGAGGCCGAGCGCGTGCGGTTGATGGCCGAACTCGGGTACAAGTCAGCTATCGGCAATTTCTCCACCGGCACGCCAGAGGCCCACGAGTTTGCGGCGTTCCTGGAAGCGGTGCGTGCGGCCAAGGAACATGGCGGCATCCTGGCCTTGCACGAGTATTCGGCCCCCACCATGAAGCACGGCGTGGGCGCGGGCATTCCCGGGCATGACGCCAAATCCAGCGCCGGCTCCCTGACCCTGCGCTACCGCTATTTCTATGATTATTACCTGCGCGTTCACGACCTGATCATCCCCCTCGTCTTTACCGAGGCGGGCATCGATGGCGGCGTGTTGCGCCAGGGTGGTCTGGGCGGGTGGAGAGACTTTGATCCTGTCCCCTACGAGTTGATCGACGGGGCAAAGACGCACGTCCCATATCTGGACCAGATCAACTGGTACGACGATGAGCTGCGGCGCGACCCGTATGTCCTGGGCTTTGCCATCTTTAACGTCGGCGAGACCACCGGCATGTGGGCCAGCTTTGACGTTACCGATATGCTCTCCGAGTTTGCGGCGCTCATCGCGACCAAAATCCCGCGCTAAGGACGTTCGAGCGCTGTAGTGTGACGCTACAGCGTCACGCTTCTGACTCCTCCCAACCTCTATCCAACGCTACCCGTATGCCTGTCCAACAAAGCCCAACCCTCACCCGCTGACCTTCTCGCCTACAATAAAGGGTAGGTCTTTTGTGTGATAGGAGGTTTGGTATGGCCAAGGTAGGGATCAATGGGCTGGGCAGGATCGGTAGAGCGACGCTCAAGATCATCCTCGATACGCCACAGCTCGATCTGGTGGCCATCAACGACATCGTCCCGGCAGACAATCTCGCTTATCTGCTCAAGTATGACACCGTCTACGGCAGGTTCGACAAGACGGTGACCGTCGAGGACGGCGATCTGGTCATCGACGGCAAGCACTACAAGATGCTGAATGAAAAAGACCCCGCGGATTTGCCGTGGGACGAACTCGGCGTCGAGATCGTTCTGGAATGCAGCGGCATGTTCACCAGACGTGAGGAGATGGCCAAACACCTCGAGGCCGGCGCCAAGCGCGTGCTTCTCTCGGCGCCCTCCAAGAGTCAAGATGTGACGACCATCGTACATGGGGTGAACACCGAGGCGGGCGAGGGGGCCCAACTCGTCTCGTGCGCCAGTTGTACGACAAACGCGATCACGCCGGTGGTAGAGGTGATGAAGCGGCGCGTTGGGGTTAAAAAGGCGATCATGACTACGGTGCATGCTTATACCTCGAGTCAGGAGATCGTCGATGCGCCGAGCAAGAGCGTCCGACGCGGACGGGCCGGCGCGGCCAACTTTGTGCCCACTTCGACGGGAGCGGCCATCGCCACGACCAAAACGCTCCCAGAGCTTGAGGGACTGTTCGATGGTGTGGCCGTGCGTGGGCCGGTGCCTTGCGGCTCCATCGCCGACATTATCTTTGTCACCGAGCGAGAGACCAGCGTCGATGAGGTGAATAACATCTTTTGCGAGGAGGCCGAGACCGACCGCTATCGCGGCATCCTGGAGGTCACCGATGATCCGTGGGTGTCGAGCGACATCATCGGCGACCCGCGCGCCTCGGTCGTGGATCTGGAAATGACCCAGGTCGTCGATGGCGATCTGGTCAAGGTGATGAGCTGGTATGATAACGAGTGGGGATATGCGGCCCAGCTCGTCCGTCAGACGGTAGAGGTGGCGGAAGAGCTCCAGCAGGAGCCAGCTAGAGAACGCTGAGGCGCTTCCTGATCAAGCCCCGGATTGATAATGGGCGGCCTTTACCCCAAAGGTCGCCCGCGCCCTCTGGGCGTTGCGCGGTTGAGATGGTTGTTACCCTAGCCCGGGAGGGGTTCTCATGCCATATGCCAAGAACGCGATCGATGGTAGCCGCATCTACTTTGAGGACGATGGCGGAGAGACGTCGCCCATCGTCTTTCATGGCGGATTCCTCGATTCGGTCATGACAATGCGAAACGCGGATCTGGCCCAAGCGCTGCGCGACGAGTTCCGCTTGATATACGTCGATCACCGCGGCCTCGGTCGCAGCGACAAGCCCCGCGACGCCGAGGCCTATGCCATGCCCCTCCGCGTGGCCGACGCCGTCGCAGTCCTCGACGAACTGGGCATCGAGCGCGCCCACTTTATCGGCTTGTCATGGGGCGGCAGGCTCGTGTTTGGCATCGGCGAACACGCGCCCGAACGGGTGCGCTCCCTCGTCATCAGCGGCCAGCAGCCCTACAAGTGGCCGGATACGCCCCTCAGTCGCGTGATCACAGCGGCGCTAGACGCCGCGCAGACCGAGGGAATGGAGGTGCTCGTTCAGGCGATGGAGGATCTTTGGGGACTCCGATTCCCGGAGGGCTTGCGCGAGCACTATTTGGACAACGACCCCGCCGCTCTCCAAGCGGCCCTGACCAAGGTATTGGCAGAAGGCCCGATCTCGGAGAACCTCCAGGCGTGGCGGATCCCCTGCCTCATCTTTGTGGGGCAAAGAGACA
>SKLG01000184.1 GCA_007123335.1 Anaerolineae bacterium
GGGTGAACAATGCCGCCTGATCGATGCCCCGCGCCATGCCACCCCCATTATAGGGATAATGGAGCTTGCACTCGGCGCCATAGCGTTGGCAGTAGCGTGCAAAGGGATCGTCGAGGGGGCCGTGGATGGGGATGCGCTCCTGGCGCAGCGCCACGGCTCGCCGGGCGGCCTCGGCCAGCAGGGTCTCAAACACCGACGGGTCGCGGTAGCCGACCTCGGCCAGGGCAAAGCGTTGCGGTTCGAGGTTATACGCCGCATAGCCGAGGATCTGGGTCCCCTCGATGACGACATAGGCCCCCACCCGGCTGGTCCAGCCGGCTCCCCTGGTGAACCCCTTCCACGATGCGGGATCGCGCACGATGCTGCCCGAGTGGGCGCCGCGCAACGCGGTATAGATCTCGAGTATCGCACCGGCGTCCTCGGCGCGAAACTCGCGCACTTGGTGGCGTAGCCGGGCCTTTTCGGCGTAGCGGGTGAGCACCGAGAACTCGCTGTCAACCAGAGCCGGGGCAAAGCCGAACTGGTGGTAAAAGTCGGCGATGCCAAAGAGGGTGGCGATGGCCATCCCCTCTTGGCGCATATAATTGAGGCTCTCGTCGATCACCTGGCGTGCATAGCCGCGCATGCGGTATGGTGTCTCGGTGTGCACCCCGCCGATGCCGCCGCAACGCACCGACACCTCGCCGATGCGCACCTGCAGGTCAAGGACCACCAGTCCGCTGGCGTGCTCGCCATCCACCAGCAACTCGATGCGCGTTCTACCCTCCTGGGGCTCGCGGCGGAGCTCTATCTTGGACATAGGATTCCTCTCTGACATGGAACGGCCCCCGATGATGACCAGGCTACGGGGGCCTTGGATCTGCGATTCCGGTTGGGTCACCGCTTGATGATCTCGGGCGCCTCCTCGCCGGCGGCGACCATGCGCTGCACCAGGATCTGGGCCAATTGGTCGGCCACGGCGCGATAGGCGGGATCGCCCACGAGGTTATTCTGCTCATGGGGATCGCTGTCCAGATCATAGAGGTACTGCTCGACATACACTGGGCTGTCGGCATTCCGCCCGCCATGGCGATCGGGGGCGTCGACGCAATACTTCCAGCGTCGGGTGCGGATGGACCGTCCTACCTGCGACTCGCTGATCTGGACGAAAACCTCCTGCGGCCAGGCGATGGCCTCGCCGCGCACCAGCGGCATCAGGCTGCGCCCGTGGAACGCCACCGGTGGCTCGATGCCGCCCGCCTCCAGGAGCGTCGGGGGTACGTCGATGAGGCTTACCAGCTCCTCGACAACCTTGCCGCCCTCAAACCCCGGCCCCCAGGCGATCATGGGGATGCGCAGACAGGCCTCGTGGCAGGAGCGCTTGTACTCGGCGTTGCGGGTGCGAAAGTGGCTGCCGTGGTCGCTGGTGAAAAGGATGACAGTGTTGTCGGCCATGCCCAGCCGTTCCAGCTCGGCGCGGATGCGCCCCAGGTTCTCGTCCAGGCTGGCGCAGATGCCGTAATAGTCGGGCAGGTTCTCCTCCCAGTCGCCCTCGTGTCCCACCAGGTCCTGCGGCGGGTCATAGTCCTGATAGCGCTCGGCATAGCCCTCGGGCGCCACATAGCGGTTATAGTCGTTCTGGTGATGGGGCTCCAGATAGGAAAGAAAGAGGAAAAAGGGCTGCTGACCGTCGCGGGTGCGCAGATATTCCAGGACGTGATCGGTCTGCGAGTCCACGCGATACCCCTCAAAGGGCACGAACTGATCGTCGGCGTCATAGTAGCCGCCGTCGTAGGGGTGCGACGTGAACTCGAGCAGGTCGGCGGCCAGCCAATAGTCGTCATAGCCCCCGCGCCGATCGTCAGTTACCGGCTCGGTGCCCGTCTCGCCCAGGTGCCACTTGCCGATATAGCCCACTTCATAGCCGGCGTCCTTGAAGCGATGGGCCAGCGTGGTGGCATCCTCGGGGAGGCGAATGCCGTTGCGAAAGCAGCCATGCACCGTCGGATACATGCCGGTCTGCAACAGGCACCGCGCCGGCCCACACACCGGCTGGGCGGTAAAGGCCAGCTCAAAGCGCACCCCCTCCTCGGCCATCTGATCGAGATGCGGGGTCAACCCCATGGGGTTGCCATAGGCCCCGACGGTGTCCCAGCGCTGCTGATCGGTAAAGAACACGAGGATGTTGGGTCGGTCTGACGTGGCGTTGGACATGAGACGCTCCTTTCACAGAATAGTTGGACATACCTGGGGCGCGGGTCTCTGACCCGCATTAAGGTCGTTCACGCCACCAGAATCACGCCCAGGACCGTGATGGCGGTGCCCACCAGCACCAGGCGGTTGACCTCCTCCTTTAAAAAGACCACACTCATGGGCAGCGCAAAGAGTGGTGATGTGGAGGTGAGGATCGCCGCCCTGGTGGGACCCAGGAGTGTGACCGAGAGCAAAAAGAGCAGGCTACCGAGGCCCCAGCCGATGATGCCACCGACGATCAAGATCACCCAGTCGCGCCGCGTCAACGCCTTGAGCTTGGGGAAGGTGCCGCGCATGGCCACAATGCCAAAGAGCACCAGCGCCAACGCCGGCGTGCGAAAGGAGGCGACCATGATCGAATCAAGCCCCTCCATCCCTGGACCCA
>SKLG01000470.1 GCA_007123335.1 Anaerolineae bacterium
GGCGAGCCATCGGCCGCCTTTGCCAGAGTCTGATACAGCGCTGGACATGGGTAACGACCATGTCATTGGTATTGGTGTCCGTCGTTATCCTCTGGGGCGTGCGCTTTGCGCTCACCACCCCGGTCTTTGAGAGCACCCAGGAGCCTCTGCACATGCAGCGTGTCGAGGATATCGGCGCCGGTCTTGGGAGGCGAGAGCAAGGCGAGGCTATCCCTCTGCTCATCGAGGACCCGTGCATCCATTGGGAGAACGCCGCTGACAGAGAGCCGCCCCTCTACTATGTGCTCGGCGCGTTGCTGACACGTTGGGTGGGTGACGGGGAGACGAACACCAGCTTCTCGCCCAACCCTCTGGCGCGCTTTGACGATCTCGATGTGCAGCACGAGCGCAACGCCATGCTATATCATGGCGACCTATCGCCTTGGTCTGGAGGAGTGGTCACCCGGCTGTACCTGTTGCGTCTCTTTGGTGTTCTCCTGGGTGCTGCTACCGTGCTGTTGACGCTGGCGATAGCGCGCTTGTTGTCGCCTTTGCATCAGGAGCATATGGTGCTAGGGACTGCTGCCTTGGTGGCCCTGAGTCCCCAGTTCCTGTTCGTCAGTGCAACAGCAAGCCCAGTGATCCTGCGTACTTTTCTGATCACTGCCACAGGATGGCTTGCGCTGCGATCGCTCAAGCAAGAGCTCGGCCCGGAACGAGCGCTCGCTTGGCAACACGCGCTGGCTCTCGGAATATTGGGCGGTCTGTCTAGCCTGGCCGGACGGGGCGGCTGGGTAGCTGCCGGCTTGGTGGTGGCGACCCATATATATCTGCTATACCGCGATCGAGATCATCCCTGGCTGCCTCGCTTGGCGTCGGCGGGGATTTCGATGGTTGCCGTCGTGTCACTGGCGGGTTGGTGGTGGATCCCGCGATTACTGGATGGTAGCATGCGCTCAAGCCTCGGCACCCTTTCTGGCTGGGCCCACATGGGCCTGGCAGACTTGATGGCCGAGGGAAGGCGCGCTCTGTTATCGCGGTGGGGCGTCTTTGGCTGGCGCAACGTCCCGGCGGGCGAGCCCTTTTATGTGGTCGTAGAGGTACTGACTGTCATCAGCATTGCCGGTCTGTTACTCCTGTTGGCCCGCAACTACTGGCGTGAGAAACGGATCACGCTGGGTGCCGGGGCGCCCGGCGTGATTCTGGCGGTATGGCTGAGCCTGGCTGCCGTCGCGCTCCTGTTTCAAGGGCGGCCCTGGTGGGGTGACCACTTTTGGGGGCTGGTGCCTTCGGCCTGGCTACTTGTTGCTGGTCTCACGGCATGGACGACAGATCGACGGGGATGGTTGCTCATTGGACCTCTCGTGATCGCGCTTGCCGTCGTCTCATGGCTCGCGCCGTCGCGATTTATTGCTCCAGCCTATGCCAAGCCCACTACTATAACTCTGGAAGAGGTGCCGGCATCTCTTGATGATCTCAACATCGCCTTTGTTGGCGGTCCCTTTCTCCTTGGCTACGAGATCCAGGAGGATGTTTTCGTCAACGGTGCCGGCGGAGAGCTGCGCGTGACGCTGTATTGGCTGGCGCGCCAACGGATGCACGCTGATTTTTCGGCATCTCTGGCGCTTTATGGGCGTGAGGAGCAGCCTATAGGCCATCTGGACTTTCATCCCGGTGGTGGCACCTATCCGACACAGCTATGGGTTCCCGGAGAGGTCGTCGTAGACACTATCCGATTGCCCGTTTCGCCTGGGCTTGGGGTGCCTGTCGCCGCCAAACTGCATGTTGGTGTGTATCTGGGATGTGGGGACCAAGTGGCATTCCTGCCAGCCATCGATGCTGGTGGCCGCTACGTCGGCGCCAGGCCACGAATGGCCCGTATGCGGATAGCATCTACGCAGTCCAAGGCCTATGCGCCGCCGACGGCCACAAAGGTTCATTTTGGTGATCAAGTCGCGCTTATCGGCTATGGTCTGTTGCCAGAGCAGCCGCTTGCCGGGTCCACCTTGAGCATTACCCTCTATTGGCAATCCCTGGCGTCTATGAGCCGCGACTATACCATCTTTCTTCATCTGGTGGATCAAGAGGGGACCATGATCGCCCAGATCGATGAACAGCCCCAACAGGGTGATTACCCCACGTACTTTTGGCGGGCCGGTGAACAGATCCGGGATATACACACCTTCGCTCTGCCTCCCACACTGGCCCCAGGCACGTATGCCTTGCGCGTTGGCCTCTACTGCCTGCCGAGTGGCGAGCGCCTGCCTATCACCCAGGGCGGCTCCCCAGACGACGCGGACCCGACCTTTTTCACCATTGACGATATTCAGATCGAGGCTCCCTAGTCGTGCATTGTCCCTCAACGGTATCCAATGATGTGATGCCCGACGACAGGCGGCAATGTGCAGCTCGGCGCTGGGTCATGGTGCTGACGTTAGCCTCTTTTGCCCTGGTGATGTGGCGTATCGATGCCAGGAGTATCTGGTGGGACGAAAGCCTTAGCCTCTTTCGGGCACAGCAGGACCTGGGATACATCCTCAGCAATCGCATCGATTTCCCGGGCATTCAAACCATCGATCAGCATCCACCGCTCTATTTTCTCGTCCTGAGCCTCATCATCCGTATCGCCGGCGAGA
>SKLG01000128.1 GCA_007123335.1 Anaerolineae bacterium
AGTATCTGGGAAGAGCGGGTCAGAGACCCGCGCCCCAGGATGTAGCAGATGCTGGCAACCAGATCGGCGATATCTGCGAAGCGGTGGTAGTGGGCGGGGGGATGATTGGGATCAAGGCTACCGATGCGTTGGTGTCGCGTGGGCTGCATGTGACTATGGTGGAGCTGGCGCCGCGCATTCTGAGCGCTGGGTTTGATGAGGTCGCCTCGGATATGGTGAGCCGTATCTTTACGGAGGGCGGCGTGGATGTGCTCACGGAAAACACGGTCACTGCCGTGCACACGGAGGGCGGGTCAGAGACCGCGTTGGGCCCAACGCCCGCCCCGGGAGGCCGCATTTCTGCCGTGACACTGAAGGACGGCCGCACCCTGCGCTGCGATGTGTTGATCCTCGGCATTGGGGTGCGCCCCAACGCCCGCATCGCTGAGGAGGCGGGCCTGGATGTGCGCCGGGGCATCGTCGTCGATGAGTACATGCGCACCTCGGAGCCCGACATTTATGCGGCCGGTGATGTGGCCGAGGCGTATGATCTGGTCGTGGACATGAATCGCACGGTGGCCATCTGGCCCAACGCCTATCGCCAGGGCGCCATCGCCGGGGCGCATATGGTGGGCGTCGCCCGCGCCGATCAGGGCGGTGTGGCGATGAACACCATCGAGGCGCTGGGCGTGCCGGCCATGGCCATCGGCAACGCCAACGCGTCCGCAGATGAGGGCCATGAGGTGCTCAGCGAATTGCACGAGCGTGAGCGCACTTACCGACGGCTGGTAATCAAGGACGATCTGCTGGTGGGGGCGATCTTGGTGGGCAATATCGAGCGCGCTGGCATCTACACCGGGTTGATCCGCAACAAGATTCCCATCGGCGATGTCCTTGCCGGACCGCGACGACAGAATCTGATGAACGTCAATCTCTTGTCGCTGCCCGACACCTATCGCAAGCACGTAGTCACCGGCGCGGGCATCGAGGTCTGAAAGGAGGCGCGATCATGGCGTTGTACCCCATGCAGAACACATCTTGGGCCGCGCAGGAGAATCGCTACGGCGACGACAAGGTCTTTGACGCCTGTGGGTTGTTTGGCTTTATCGATACCTCGGGGCAGCTACACGATGGCGGCCCCATCGTCACTGCGCTGACCAACATGAAAGAGCGCGGCAACGGCCTGGGGGCGGGCTATGCTGCCTATGGCTTGTACGACGAGTTTGCCGACCATTACTGCTTTCATGTCATGTGCCGCGACGCGGCATCGCGCGTGGAGCTAGACGATTACCTGCGACGCCATTTCGCCGTGGTGCACGACGAGCCGATCCCAAGCCGTCAGGTGAAGGGCATCCTCGACGAGCCGCTGGTCTGGCGCTATTTTCTCTTTCCGCAAAGCTCGCACATGGCCGGGCGCTCGGAGGAGGATTACATCGTCCACGAGGTGATGCGCATCAATTCGACGCTGCAAGGGTCGTTCGTCTTTTCCAGCGGCAAGAATATGGGCATTTTCAAGGGCGTGGGCCATCCGGAGCAGATCGCCGAGTTCTATCAGATCGAGGATTACAAGGCATACATGTGGACCGCCCACACCCGCTTTCCCACCAACACGCCGGGATGGTGGGGTGGGGCACACCCGTTCGGGCTGTTGGACTGGTCGGTGGTCCATAACGGCGAGATCTCGTCCTATGGCATCAATCGCCGCCACCTGGAGATGCACGGCTATTTGTGCACCATGCAGACCGACACCGAGGTCATCGCCTACGCCGCCGATCTGCTGATGCGCCGCCACAAGCTGCCCCCCGAGGTGGCCTCGTTGGTCTTCGCCAGCCCGCTGTGGAACGAATTCGAGGAGATGACGCCCAAGAAGCAGCAGATGATGCGCGCCATCCGCCAGACCTACGGCTCGCTATTGCTCAATGGTCCCTTTACGGTGATCATTGCCCGGGACGGAGAGATGATCGGCCTGGGAGATCGTATTCGCCTGCGCCCGCTGGCGGCTGGGGTCAAGGGCGACGTCCTCTATGTCTCCTCCGAGCTGTCGGCCATCCATCTGGTGGAGCCCGACATTGAGGTAACCTGGACGCCGCTGGGGGGCGAGGCGGTCATTGGCCGGCTGGGAGAAGCGCCCATCGCCCCCGCCAAGGCGCGCCCGTCGATCAAGCAGGCGCTTGCACAGATGGGACTCGATGTGCCGGTGACCATGGCTGAGGAGGTGGGTCATGCCTAAGGGAATACCGATGTCATCATCCGACGCCGTTCTGGAACGGCCGCGATCTAACAATGCCCACGGGGTATCGTCGATCTCCCTCAACGTGCGCGGTGTGCCCTATCGCGAGGTGAACCACCGCATCTGGCAACTGGTCGAGGATGGCGTCGACACCATCGTGTTGCACGGCGTCACCGGCCAACGCTATCTGGGCACCAACCTGCGCAAAGAGGTGCGCATTCTCATGGATGGCGTGCCGGGCAACGACCTGGGCGCCTTTATGGATGGGCCGCAGATCATCGTGCTGAACGACGCCCAGGATGGCTGCGGCAACACCATGAACAGCGGCAGCATCGTCATCCACGGCTCAGCCGGCGACATCCTGGGGCACTCGATGCGCGGCGGCAAGATCTTTGTACGGGACAG
>SKLG01000451.1 GCA_007123335.1 Anaerolineae bacterium
CGCGACTCGTAACAGCCATCGGTACCCTGCAGCTCGTGGTTATGCATGGCGTGGGGGCGGTCGGAGAGCATATCCACCCGCACCTTGGCCAACCCGCCGCTGAGCATACGGCAGAGCATGAGACACGCGTCCTGGTTCTCGTACAGATCGCCGCGCGGGTCGCGATAGTGGTGCCCGCTACCGACGCCGCACACCTCCACCACCCGGTCGCGAGGAAGCTCACTGACGCCGGGCATCCAACCAAGGATGGGGCCCAGGCTGTGGGTGCCATAGGTGACGCCGTCGATACCGGTCTGCCACCTGCGCCGCCAACGGGTAATCTCGTTGAGTTCCTTGAGCTCGTGAATGTAGGCCCCTTCGGCATAGTAGGTCGTCCCAAAGAGCCCCTGGCGCACCAACTCGCGCACCAAGATGTTGGCGCGGGTGTAGATATAGTTCTCGGCCATCATATAGGCGGCGTCGCTGGCCCGGCAGGCGAGCACCAAATCGCGACACTCGTCGATGGACACGCCGGCGGGCACCTCGCTCAAGACATGGATTCCACGCTCCAGCGCCGCGATGGTCTGGGGCACATGCAGCGGCATGGGCGTGCCGATGATCACGGCGTCGAGGGCCGCATCCTCCAGCATGGCGTCGAAATCGGTATAGGACTTTTCGGCGCCTAGCCGTTGAGCCGCCTCGGGCAGCTCCTCCGCGTTAATATCGCAGACGGCGTATAGCCGCGCACCTTCGATCATCTGAAAGACGCGGCCAAAGCTGCCTCCGCGCCCGCAAGCGCCGACGATGCCGAACCTGAGTTCTTGGGTCATGAACGAACCTCCCAAAAGGGAATAGGCGATTATAGGCTGAGCAGGATCGGGCTCTAGCGCAAGCCCATCTCCGTCAGCCCTTTGCCGATGAGATCATAGGCGATCTGCGCCTTGTCGTCGCGCATCCACTGAAAGGTCTCCACCGAGATACATGCATCATATCCTGCGCTACCCAGGGCGCGGGCAAAGGGATCAAAGGGCAACTCGTCGCCCTCTTCGCCGGGTACCAGGAAGGAGTTGAACGGATACTTGCCCGTGACCCCCTTCTGATGGCAGTGGGTGATGTAGGGGCCCACACGCTGCACCGCCTGCTCCACATCGGCGCCCAAGATGTAAAAGTTGGTGATGTCGCACAGCACCTTGAGCCGATCAGAGCCCACCTGCTCAATGAGGTTCAGACACTTGTCCGGCGAGTCGATGATCTGCCCCTCGTGATTATGGATGGCCAGATTGACGCCCTTGTCCTCGGCATAGGGCGCCAGCGCCTTGAGCGCCTTGATCAGCGCCTCCCAGGCTTGTTTGTCGCCCTCGGCCAGCCAGCCCGGCAAAAAGTTCACGTTGGCCGAGCCCAGCTCCACGGCGATGTCGATGAGCATACTCCAGCGGGCCACGGCGCCGTCAAGGTCCTGCTGAGCAAAGTTGGCCAGCGGTGGTTGCGTGTAAGGGTTCACGGCGGCTACGGACATACCATGGGCAGCCAGCAGCTCCCTGGCCTGCGCCAACTGGGGCTCCAACGGATCGCCGGTGCGGATGTGCGCCTCCGGTCCACAGACGATCTCGATGGCGTCATAGCCAATCCCAGCCAGATGCTCGATCACCCAGGGCAAGGGCTTGTCCACCATGCCGCCCGAGTGGTACGAAATACCGATCATCATTCTCTCCTTGTCGCGTGTGATGGTCCATGATCTCTTCCAAGGTAAAAGGTTTCGCCACGTTCCAGATCCTCTACGACCCTGGTCAGGTCCATTCTGGCACAACCTGGGCTAGAACTCAAACGGCTCCTCCGCCTCTGGCGGTGATTCCTGCGCAAACGCAGACTTTTTGGCTCTCCAAGTAGCCTGTGCTAGTATGGCGCAGAGCTTTTGCGCAAGCGTGGACGGTACTCCCATCCATGATGCTCCTAGATGCTTGTGTCACCGCATAGAATAGGGAGAATGTCTTGACCGACGCCGTGATGCAGTGGATCGAGCAGGGCCTCACTCGCCGCCAGCCATGGAGCAGGGCAGCGACGTTAGCCGTGCTTGTGCTTGGCGTCGGCATCCCCGTGGGCGCCCTATTGGGCCTGCTTGGCGGGCTATATGGCAGCGTTGCTCTCCTGGGACTGCTCGCCGCCGCCATCATGCTGCGCAGCCTCATGGCCTCGCTGCTCGCCGTGATCGCCATCATCTGCCTGCTGCCCTTTGCCGCCCTACCTGTCGATATTGGTTTTGCCCCCACGCTGTTGAACTTGGCCCTTGGCACACTCTTTTTCATCTGGATCGCCCGGCTGGTCACGCATCGCGAGGGCGCCCTGCGCATGGACCCGCCAGCTATAGGTGTGCTGGCGTTTGCGGCACTGGCGATGGTCTCGTTCGTAGCAGGGCTGAGCCATGCGGCGCTCACGGCAAACGTAGCGCGCCGATTTGGAGAAATTATACTCAGTATTCTCTCGTTTATACTCATCATCAATGTGGTGAACGCTCGGAATCGGCTGCGTCTTGTTGTTGGCGCCCTCATTCTTTGCGGCTTTGTCGCCGCATTGATCGGCATCGTGCTCTATATATTGCCCCGAGACCTCAGCATACGCCTGCTCTCGATGCTGCGAGTCGTTCGCTACCCGGCCGGCCCCGAGGTTCTGCGCCATATTGAGGACAATCCCGAGGCGGCGTTGCGCGCAACCTCAACCTCCGTCGACCCCAATGTATTAGGGGGACTGTTGGTCATCGTCACGGCTCTCACACTGCCCCACCTCCTGGTCCAGCGACCGATCCTGCCCAGACCGATCATCATGGCCATGGTCGCCACCATGGTTCTGTGTCTGGTGCTCACCTTCTCGCGCAGCTCGCTCGGAGGACTCATGGTCGCTGCATTCTTGCTCGGGATCTTGCGCTGGCGACGACTATTGTGGCTCGGGGTCGCCTTTCTGGTCGTGCTCGTGGTGCTCCCCCCGGCACGCATATATGTGACGCACCTGATCCGCGGGCTGCTCATCGGTGACCTGGCCACACAGATGCGCGTCGGCGAATATCGCGACGCCATCAGGCTGATCTCGCGGTATCCGTGGTTCGGCGTGGGCTTTGCCGGCACGCCCGACATCGACACCTATCTCGGCGTATCCAGTGTCTACCTACTTATTGCTCAAGAAATGGGTCTGATAGGTTTAGGGAACTTTTTGCTGGTTTTAGGTATATTTGTCGGGCGATTCTTGATGACTCAGCGACGATATCCGCCAGGTTCGGACCTGGAGCCGCTACTGTATGGCTGTGGCGTAGCGATTATGGGCGCCATGGTGGCCGGTTTGCTGGATCACTATCTGTTCAACCTTAGCTTTCCCCATGCATCTACCCTCTTGTGGATGCTTCTAGGTTTGGGCACTGTCAGCATCCGCCTGGCACATCGCGAGATCGAGCAGATCTCTGCCAAGAATACGCATTGACGCAACGAACGCCCTGACATAGATGCCGGCGATCCAGTGCGCCTCTGGTGGAATGCCAAGGGGTAAACGCGACCTGATCAGGCCACAAAAAGATGCGCTTGCGCGCAGCCGCTGGTGTTTTACAAATCCCCCCATATCGAGTATTATATACAGTTGGAGTGTATTCGCATCCAGTATGCAAAGAGTCTGCCATGACAACCTCGACCACAAGTAGTGATCTTCGAACTGGCCATGTAGCCCGAGTGATGGGCGTCGTGGTAGACGCACGATTTACCGTCGGGAACCTACCCAGCATCAACAGCGCGCTGCTGATCGAGCGCTCCGGACATAAAGATTTGGTACTTGAGGTTCAGGAACATATCGATCCCCAAACCGTGCGCTGCATCGCCATGTCTTCGACGTCGGGCTTGTCGCGTGGTCTGCGCATTGTGGACACTGGAAAGCCTATTCAGGTTCCTGTAGGCCAGCCCACACTGGGTCGCATGTTCAACGTGTTGGGAGAGCCGATCGATGACGGACCAGCGCTCCCCGACGACACGCAGCGGAGACCCATCCATCTGGACTCCCCGCCCATGACAGAGCACAAGCTCTCGCAAGAGATTCTCGTTACAGGGCTCAAGGTGATCGACCTTCTCACCCCTTACGGCGAGGGCACCAAGATCGGGCTTTTCGGCGGTGCGGGGGTGGGCAAGACGATGTTGGTTATCGAGCTCATCCGCCATAGCACAGCGACGCAGAATGCCCTGGCCATATTTGCCGGCGTGGGCGAGCGCACCCGTGAGGGCAACGACTTGTGGGAGAGCATGAAAGAGAGTGGCGTACTGCCCGATAGCGTACTCATCTTTGGGCAGATGAACGAGCCGCCGGGCGCGCGAATGCGCACGCCCTTTACCGCACTAACGATGGCGCAGCACTTTCGCGACCACGAGGATCACAACGTCCTGCTTTTTATTGATAACGTCTACCGTTACGTCCAGGCCGGCGCCGAGATTTCGGCTCTGCTGGGGCGGGTGCCAAGCGCCGTCGGCTACCAACCCACTCTGGCGACCGAGATGGGCGAGCTTCAGGAGCGCATCACCACTACCATACAGGGGTCGATCACATCGGTTCAGGCCATCTATGTCCCTGCCGACGACGTTACCGATCCAGGTGTTGTGGCAGCCTTTAGCCACCTGGATGCCGTCTCGGTACTCACGCGCAGTTTGGCCAGCCAGGGCTTGTATCCGGCTATTGACCCATTGGCGTCTTCCTCTCGCTTGCTTGAGCCACGCATCGTTGGCGAGCGTCATGTGCGCATCGCCGCCGGGGTCAAGGAGGTCTTGGCCAAGTACGACGAATTGCAGGATACAATCTCCATTCTGGGCACCGAGGAGCTGTCGGAGGAGGATCAGACGACTGTGCGACGAGCACGGCGCCTGCAACGTTTTCTCACCCAGCCCTTTTTCTCGACGGAGCAGTTCACCGGCATGCCTGGCCGCTATGTGCCCATCGAAGAAACATTGCGCGGCTTTGAGGAGATCCTTGCCGGCGAACATGACGACCTGCCCGAACAGGCCTTTTACATGGCGGGCACCATCGACGAAGTGGTAGAGAGGGCTCAAGAGCTGTGACCGACGAGCAGCTTCCAGAGCGTGTGAACCTGCTGGTGGTGACGCCGGAACGCATCGTGTTCCATGGCGCCGTGAGGTGGGTCCAAGTCCCCCTACACGACGGTCTGCTTGGGGTATGGCCCGGCCACGCGCCGCTGATCGCCCTATTGCAGCCCGGTGAGCTAGTGCTGGACGATAGCACTGGGGAGCAGAGCATCCCGGTGCCGGGAGGCATCTTGCGCATCGACGTCGAACGATGTGTGGTATTGGCTGGCGGGCTATCGGAAGCAGCTCGGAGCAAGCAGGAAGGTGGCCGCGAGGAGCTGATCGCCGAGATGGAAGATGCGCTGCAAGAAACGCTAACCGAGGAAGAGCTGAACGACGTCCAATCTCCATGAACCAGCACCGTCACCGATTACAGAATGCCCGACATCAGGGGACGTTGCGCGTCGAGGCCCATGAGCGCCTATCTGATCTACACGTTGGATAATCATGCAGCGGCCTCTCGATCGGGTCGTATAAGGAGATGACCGCCGTGACCGTGTGGCTGTGGCCCGCCATGGGTGTGTTGCTCTCGGGGATTCACATGGCGATGATAGGGTTCGCACTGAGACGTGCGGCGACCAAGCCTGCTGAACAGGCTGGACGTATTATTATGTGGGGCTTGCCTTTGCGCCTCCTTGTTTTGACGCCCATTCTGATCCTTGCGGTGCAAAGCGGGTTATGGGCTTGCCTCGGTCTGGTGATCGGCTCTCTTGCCGGGCGCTGGACAATCTGCTATCTGGTCGAACGGCGCGGACGAAGGGGCGCCGCGCTCTAGCATAAAGGACGGATGCGTGGGTATTCAGGCGATATTCCCAAAGACGCTGTTCACGATAGGCAATGTTCCGATCAAGGACACGGTGCTACAAACCTGGATCGTCGTCGCCGTTCTGGTCGGTCTGGCCTACTGGACACGCAATCGATATCGCGCATGGGACCCCAAGTCATGGCAGCTTGTCGTCGAAACCCTGGTCAATTACGTCGAGGATCTGATCGTCGACATCGGTGGCCATACGATACCCGAGCTGGTACCTTATCTCACTACCATGATTGGGTTCATTACCATTGCCAATCTGTTGGGCCTTTTGCCCCTGTTTCAAGCGCCCACCCGTGACCTGAACACGACGATAGCCCTGGCGTTGGTCTCGCTGGGCTCGAGCTATGCGCTGGCTATTCGCTCCCGAGGGGTGGTCGGCTGGCTCAAGAGCTTTATCGAGCCGGTGGTGTTTATCCTACCGCTCAATCTGCTGGGGCACGTCAGCCGGGTCGCATCCATGTCGCTCCGTCTCTTTGGCAACGTAGTCGCTGGAGAGATCATTGGCGGGGTCATGTTCATGTTATTGCCCCTCCTAGCGCCGCTGCCGATGAACCTTTTGATGTCGATCACCGGCGTATTACAGGCATTGGTCTTTACGGTATTGACGTTGGTGTTCATGATCGATGCCATGGGCGAAGAGGAGGAAGCGTCTACCAGCAACTAGAGGTCCCATCCATCCTGATCTGATATCCAGACATCTTGAAAGGAGTGTGAGGAGTTCATGGAAGCTGATGCTGTGCTCCAGTTTGCGATTGTGACGACCATCGTCACCGGTGCAGCCATCGTGCTGGGGTGTATTACACCGGCGCTGATGGAAGGGCGCGCCGTGGTGCGAGCCTTTGACAATATGGCCCGCCAGCCCAGTGTGGCGGATCGTATCCGCGGTATTCTCTTTGTCGTGTTGGCCATCCTCGAGTCAACAGCTATCTATGTATTGCTTGTGTGTCTGATTCTGCTCTTTGCGAATCCCTTTGCGACCCTCTTTGGCTTCTAGGGAGAAATGGGATGCTCGATCTTGATGGAGCAACGCTCCTCTTTCAAATTGTCAACTTTTTGGTATTGCTATGGTTGCTAAACCGCTTCTTGTTTCGTCCGCTCCGCCAAAAGCTGGGTGAGCGGCGTACGACCATTAGCGACACGCTGCAGAACGCTCGTGATCAAGAGGTGGAGGCGGCTCAGCTACGCAAGATGTGGGAAGAGCGTCAGCGTCAGGCGGAACTCCATGCGGAGGAGATTCTTCAACAGGCGCAACGCGAGGCCGAAGACCGGCGGGCCGAGCTTCTTGAAGAAGCACGGCTTCAGATGGATCGCTTGATGGAGGATATGCGCTCCGATCTGGAGCGGCAACGTGACGAGCTGCTTGCGGTCTCGTACGATGATATCCTTGATGCGATCATCAACCTTTCTGGCAATGTGGTGCAATCGGTGACCACGCGACGTACCCATGATGATCTGGTCACCAACTTTGCGGCCAGCATCTTTCAGATGCCGCAGAGCGAGGTGGAGGAATATCGTCAGTTGATGACCGGCCGTGTGCCGACAGCGTTCGTCACCACACCGGTGCCGCTAACCCCCGACCAGACCAGAACTCTGGCTGACACCCTCTCTTCGCTCATCGACCGACGCGTTGAGCTGCAAGTGCAGGTCGAACCGGAGCTGGTAGCGGGCCTCCAAGTGCGCTTGGCCGACAAGTTGATCGACAACAGCGTGCGAAATCAACTCAATCGCATTCGCGAGCGCGTCCGGCAGGATCTCATGGCGCGTATGGGGGCAACGACCTAGAATGACGGACATCAACGACAACGCGGTTTCGCCAAACGATCAAGAGCCGACCCCTGAAGGCGCTGAGCCACAGGCGACGTCATACACCGGGCGCCCTGAGTATGGGGACCTAGATGCGTCGATGGAGGATGTGTTGGCGGCCGTCGAGAGTGACAGACTGACCCCACGCGCCGGGCTGGGTCGCGACAGGGGGCAGCCGCCAGGGAATGGAATTGAGACGACGTGGGGCGGAGCATATTCGGCGACGGATGTGCTGCCCAGGCCGATGCTGCGCCGCATGCTGCACGCGCCCGAACAATTCCTGGCGCAGATGCTCTCCTCGGCGGAGCGCGAAAGTCGTGCTGTGCGCTCCGGCATATCTATCCGCGACGTTGGGACGGTTCGCCAGGTAGGTGACGGCGTGGCCTCGGTATGGGGCCTGCCCCAGGCCACGACCGATGAGCTACTGCTCTTCCCCGGCGATGTCAATGGCCTGGTCATGAACCTGGAGGCGAACTGGATCGATTGCATCCTGCTAGGCTCCGATGAGACGATCCAAGGCGGCGATGTGGTCTGGCCTACGGGGCAGCGTATCACCGTTCCCGTCGGCGATCGGCTGTTGGGCCGTGTGGTGACGGCCCTCGGACAGCCGGTGGATGGGCGCGGACGCATCTTTATCGACGAGCGACGGTTCATCGAGCGCGATGCTCCCGGCGTCGTCGAACGACAGGCGGTGAACGAGCCGCTAGAGACCGGCATCAAGGCCATTGATGCCATTGTGCCCATCGGACGTGGGCAGCGCGAGCTGATCATCGGAGACCGACAGACCGGCAAGACGACGATCGCGCTGGATACGATCATCAACCAACGCGACAAGGACGTGATCTGTGTCTATGTCAGCATTGGCCAGCGCAAGAGCACCGCGTTGCAAGTTATTCGCACCTTGACCGATGCGGGCGCTATGGAGCACACGGTGGTGGTGATGGCTGGGCCCGATGAGCCGCCGGCGATGCTCTATCTGGCGCCCTATGTGGGGTGCACCATCGCCGAGTCCTTTCTCGATCATGGGCGCGATGTGCTCATCGTGTATGATGACTTGACCAAGCACGCCGACGCCTACCGCGAGCTCTCGTTGCTGCTGCGCCGTCCGCCGGGGCGCGAGGCCTATCCAGGAGATATCTTTTACCTGCACGCCAGGTTGCTGGAACGCGCCGGACGCTTGAGCGATGAACGAGGCGGGGGCAGCATCACCGCCCTGCCCATCGTCGAGACTAGGCGGGGCAACATCACCGCCTATGTGCCCACAAACCTCATCTCTATCACCGATGGCCAGATATATCTCAGCCCTGAGCTGTTCAACCAGAACATCAAACCGGCCATCGAGGCGGGACTCTCGGTCTCGCGGGTGGGCGGCGCTGCCCAGACGCCGATCATGCGCCGAGTGAGCGGTCAACTCAAGCTCATGCTGGCCCAGTATGAGGAGGTGGCCCACTTTGCCCGTTTTGGGGCCGAGATCGATCGGGCGACCCGCCAGCAGATCACCCGCGGCCTGCGCTTGCGTGAGGTGCTCAAGCAGCCGGCCTATTCGCCCCTCTCTTTGTCGCAGCAGGTGCTCATCCTCTATGCAGTGGGTGAGGGATATCTGGATGAGGTTGAGCTTGACCAGATCACCCGCTTTGAGCAAGATCTCTGGGAGTTTGCCCAGCGTGAATACCCGGGCGTCGTTCGGCGCATCGCCGTCGACCAAAAGATGGATGATGATCTGTCCAGCGACATGAAGCAGCTCCTCCAAGAGTTCACACGTGGATTTGTGACCTGATATGCAAGACATTGAGCGGATCAAAGATCGGCTAGAGAATATCCGCAGCGTCGAGCCCATCGTGAACTCGTTGCGCACCGTCGCCGCCGGCGGCTGGCAACAAGCGCTGCGCCGCGTACGCGCCTCCCAGGAATATGTCGACAACCTTTCCGCCGTGTTGGCCGCTCTCTTTCGCCATCTGGGACAGCGGGTAGGCACATCACAGCTCGTAGCGACGCGGACCTTGCGTCCTGGGCGGGCGCTGATGGTGGTCATGGCCTCCGAACGGGGGTTGTGCGGCGCCTTTAATGATGTGGTGTTAGAGGGCGCCCAGACGCTCATCAGTCAGCAACAGATCCAGTCAGAACAGGTATCGATCATGACGTTGGGCGCTCGCGCCGAGGCCTTTTTTCGGCGCCAGAATCGGCCCCTTTACGCCGCCGAATCGCTACCGGTGACGCGAGTGGCCTCGCTGGAGCTGGTGCGCGATCTGGGCGCGACCTTGCTCGATACCTTTTACGCCAACGAATTTGACGCCATCTATGCCATCTATTCGCCCTACCAAAGCGGCATGGTGGCGCCACCGGTGGCGCAGCGCTGGATTCCGGTGGATCCCAGTATTCTACCGGGACG
>SKLG01000121.1 GCA_007123335.1 Anaerolineae bacterium
CCGAACGCCGGGAGCGCCGAGCGCCAGCTCGGCACGACAAGAGCCGAGCCGGCGCTCGGCGTTCCCAGGGGGCTGTGCTCACGGACGAGATTCAAAGAAACGGTTCAGGAAAGGGGAGGATGCTCGTGACAGATGGTTCCATGAAGGCCAAGGAGTTTCTAGTGCGCACCGGGTTGGGGATCGCGTTATCTGCCCTTAGCGCAATGTTGGTCGTGCTGGCGTTCCCGCCCTATAACCTGTGGGTTCTGGTGTGGATCGCCTTTATCCCCTTTATATTGGCGCAATACCGGGTGATGCCACCCAAGCTCTCCTCGCTGGCTGCCGCGATCTTTAACGGGGGCTGGGTCTGGGGCTATCTTGGGCCGGTGTTTCGTGGCAGCGGCACGTTCATGGTCTATCTGGCGCCGGCCGTTGCCCTGATTTCGTTTGTGGCCGACATGACGAGCCGGCAGTTTCACGAGCGCACCCATTACCGCTGGTTCATGCTGCAAGGCGTCACCGCATGGATCGGCATTGAGATGATTCGCCTGTTTCTGCCCATTGCGGGGACGTGGGGCTTTATCGCCTACACGCTGCACAGCCAACCCTGGCTGATCCAGCCGGCGAGTATTTTCGGTATCTTTGGCGCGAGCGCCCTGATTGTCATCGTCAATTATGCCCTGGGGATGGCGGCGCTGGCGCTCTATGACCGCCGCGTGGCCGGAGCGCCCGGCCCGATCGAGGCCCCCTTGCGTCGCCATCTGCCCAAGGCGGCGGCGCTCTCTGTGGGCTGGGTGGTGTTGAGCCTGGCGCTCTTTCGCCAACCCGCCACCGCCACCAGGCGCGTCGCTGCCGTGCAGCCCGACGCCGGGGTGATCAGCGCGCATTTCAGTGGGCAAGAGGAACGGGTTGCGGCGCTGCTCGACCAGATGGTAGAGCAGACGCGCCAGGCGGCGCAGCAGGGCGCCCAGTTTATCGTCTGGCCGGAGGGAGGCTATCCAGGCGATCCACAACAGGATGACCGGATCAATTTGGCCGGGCTGGCGCAGGAACTCGACATCTATCTCTCGGTGGGCTATGCGGTGATGGAAGAAGCCGGGCTGCGTAACGAGGCGACGGTCATCAATCCGGCGGGGGAGTATCTGGGCGTCTTTGGCAAGGATCACCCGGTCACGTTCGGCGGCGAGACGAGCCTCACCCGTGGCACCTACCCGGTCTATGACACGACCCTGGGCAAGCTAGGCACCATCATCTGCTACGACCTGGACTTTACCGACACGGCGCGCAAGCTATCGCGGCAGGGCGCACAGCTTATCGCCGTGCCCTCCCAGGATTGGGGCGCCATCGCCGACAAGCATTATACCCACGTCGTCTTTCGCGCGGTGGAGAACCGGGTGGCGATGGTAAAAGCCGATGGCGGCTTTGATTCGGCCATCATCGACGCCTATGGGCGGGTCATCTCACTGGCCAGCTATCCAGAGGGCGGCGGCGCGCTGCTGGTCGCCGATGTGCCCCTGGGCGAAGCGAACGCCCTCGCCATCCGCCTGGGGGATTGGGTCGGCTGGCTGGGCTTGTTGTCGCTGGGCTTTTTCACCTTTGGCGGCAACTGGTTGGTCAAACGCGCCGAAAGCGCCTGATGGCGGTGGCGTTTGCTTGGCCTATCCGACTTCTATGAGCAAGTGAATCCGGGAGCGCAGAGAGGCAACTCGTTCGTTGACGAGGTTCGGCAACCGCGCTATACTCTCTGTACAATATTGTACAATAGTGTACAATGAGATGGAGGTTATCATGAACGCACCCCTGTTTACGAAAAGAACGGTGGGGGCCGCGGAGGCCAGAAACAACTTGGGCAAGCTGCTCAACCGCGTTCACAGTGGTGAGGAGCATGTGGTTATTGAAAAGTTGGGCATCCCCGTGGCCGCTGTGATAAACATGGACGACTATGAACACTATCGGCGTTTATTGGCTCAGGAACATCTTCAAGAGTTGGGTCGGGCGTTGGGTCGCGAGGCAAAGCGACAAGGCTTGACGGAAGAGGAACTCATCGAGGAGATGGAGAAGGATCGCCGCGCGGTGTATGAAGAACTGTATGGACGAGACGCTTAACGATGACACTGCGCGTGGCCCTCGATGCCAATGTGTTGATCGCGGGCACGGTGTTTCCCCGTTGGCCCCATGAGGTTCTGCGTCATGCTCTGAGAGGAGATTACCTGCTGGTGCTTTCTCCCATCGTGATCCGAGAGGCGCAACGTCGTATCGTGGAACGCTTCCCGGACTATGCGGAGCGGTTTGAGGCATTTCTGGCCTTGGCGCGCTATGAGGAAGCCCCTGTGCCTAGTCAGGAGGAGGTGGCGAGGCATCAGGATCTGGTCCGCCAGAGGGAGGGTGTATCGGTAGCCCTGTCTGTGATCGCTGCGGAAGTCGACTACTTTGTGACCTATGATCGTGACTTTACCGATGAGAGCGAATCGACGGCAAAGGTGCGCAGGGCTATCCCGGGTATCCTGCTACCTCCGGTGTTCCTCCGCGATGTAATGGGCTGGACGAGCGAAGAACTGGAGGCGATCCGAACGCGCGAGTGGAGCGACTTGGGTGATGGGTGACGCCATCCGGGAGCGCCG
>SKLG01000506.1 GCA_007123335.1 Anaerolineae bacterium
GCGCGGTGTTGCTGTCAAAGCGGCCCGTAAGCTCGATCAGGTCGCAACGTTTGAGATGGGTTGTTTTGATCTCCATGGCCTCACTTCCTTCGCAGTGCCCTCTAGGGGTATATTACCCCGCGTATAAGAGGATGTCAAATGCACAAAAGCCCTCTCCTCCCATAAAGGGAGGTAACTCTGCTATTCTTGTAGAGGGGTTACGCCCAGTTGTTGTCCGTGGCCATGCGTGGGCGGCCCACGGCGGTGACCAGGATGTGACTCTCCAGAAAGAGCTGGTCGCCCCATTCTTCGGCCACCGGGGCGCTGCGATCCTGTCGATCCACCTGCAAGCGTATGTCTTGGGCGCCGGCCAGCCTCGCGCCCTGGGTGGCCAGCGCGCTGGCCCGCTCCTGGGCATGCTGCACGGCGGCATCCAACCGCCGAAAGTGGGTCACCTCATCCGGCAGGTGGACGCGAAAGGTCTCGGTCTCGGCGTCGGGCACCACCAGCGCGTGGACGCGCTGCACGACGCTGCCCACCACGGCGCCGATGGCGTTGGCCACCGCCGCATGCTCGGGGATGCGCAGCCGACCGTGGAGCAGCTCGGCGGCGCGGGGAAAGTAGGTGGCCACCGGCGCGCCGATGCCCACCAACGCCGGGCGCAGCTCGGGGTGAAACACCAGCGCGGCCTCGGCCACCGGGTCCAGCGCCCGGGCCACGATGCGGCTGTCCATGGCGTCGAACCCCGTATTCTCTTCCAGCCCGTTGCCGTTGGGGCGGTCATCGGCCAGCAGCTTGGTGATGACCTCGGTGGCAATGTGCGACGACGTCCGCGCCAGAATGCGGCGGCATAGCGTCTCGACGTCGCAGCCCATGCGCCGCGCCAACAGCGCCGCGCCCAGCTCTGCCGCGCGCCGATCCCACGCCGCATAGGCGGCCAACACGTGGGCGGCGTCGGTGGGGGTCAGGCCGGCGCGCACGATGAGCCCCTGGCTCTCTAGCTCGCCCAGACGACGGGCATAGAGGCCGGGATGTTGGACCACGGCATAAGCCTGCTCCACAGAGCGCGGCCCATCCCGCAGCGCGTCGAGGAGCGCCGCGTCATTGGCCGCGCCATCGCCGTTGCGCGATGCGGTGCGCTGGATGAGCAGGAACTCGCCGTCAATGGGCTGCGGCTTGTGGCGCAGTTGCGCCTCCAACACGTCCACCAGGTGGGGATACTGGGCGGCCAACACGCAGAGCGGCACGACGCGCCGAGGCCCAATGCACAGGTCGCGGTCGCCATCGAGCCAGACGCGGCTGTCGCCCCCCAGACCGACAGTGTGCACATCGATGGCCTCCACCATCGTCCGCCAGTGCCCGACGCGGGCGCCCTCTGGGCTCAGCCGGGGCTGACCGCTGTGGATCACGGCGATGTCGGTGGTGGTGCCGCCCATATCGGCCACCACCGCCTCGGCCTCGCCGGCGAGGTGCTGAGCGCCGACGACGCTGGCCGCAGGGCCAGAGAGGATCGTCTCTACCGGGCGCTCTCGGGCCACCGGCGCGGCCATGAGCGAGCCATCCCCCTTGACCACCATCAGCGGCGCGGCGATGCCCCGCGCGCCCATCGTCGCCTCGACGGCGTCGATCAGCTCGCACAACAGGGGGATCAACCGGCCGTTGAGGGCGACGGTGGTGGCCCGCCGCAGGGCATCGAGGCGGTGGGTCAGCTCGTGGCCGCAGGTCACCGGCAGCGTGGTCAGCTCGCGCACCAACGCCTTGACGGCCAGCTCGTGGGACGGGTTGCGGGTGCCAAAGTAGCCCGAGACGCCGAATGCCGACACGTGCGGGGCGTGCTCCAGGATCGCGCTCCGGGCCGCCTCGAGGTCCAGGGGCTCGTATTCCTGGCCATCGGTGGTGTGCCCGCCGGAGATGTGGGCATAGCGCGGGGTGCCCAGGGCGCGCCTCCAATCCAGGTCTCGCGCCATTCGATCGCGATAGCCGAGGAGCAGCATGCACACCGGAGCGCCCTGGCCCTCGACGATGGCGTTGGTCGCCAGCGTGGTCGAGATCGACACCAGATGCACCTGGCCGACGATGGACGGATCTGCCGACGTCGCCAGCACCTCATCCACGGCGTTGCGAATGCCGATGGCCAGATCGTGTTTCGTGGTCAGCGCCTTGGCGGCGGCCAGCACCCGGCCATGATCGCCGACATCATCGCCATCGCCGTAGGCGATGAGCACGGCGTCGGTGTAGGTGCCTCCGGTGTCGATTCCCAGCGCAAGGGACATATGGGCCTCCCAGACAAGTTAGGGTAACAGGTTTAGCGCGCCTGGCACTCGCGGAAATAGGTCACATAGTTCATGGCAAAATCATCGCGCCCCAAGAGCAGGTCAGAGATGAGGATGATGCCCCGCGAATGCGAGGGGTTGACGATGGGCGCGTTCACGCCGGCGGCGATGGTCATGGCCAAAAAGGCGTTGTTGATCGCCTCGCGGTCGGGCAGGCCAAAGGAGATGTTGCTGACGCCCAGGGTCATGTTGACGCCCAGCTCTTGGCGGACGCCACGGATGGCCTGCATCGTCGTCATGGCGGCGCTGGTGTCGGTGCACACGCTGAGGGCGAGGCAGTCGATGAGC
>SKLG01000481.1 GCA_007123335.1 Anaerolineae bacterium
GGCGGCTGCGGCGCAGGATCGCCGGCAGCGAGGGGTAGAAATGGGCGTGAAAGTGGCCGTTCAGCGCCATGGGCGCCACCACCAGCTCATAGCCGCGAACGTGGTCGCGTTCGAGAGGAATGACGCGACCGCCCTCGCGCCAAGAGGGCGGGACGACGACGGTGAGTTCGACATCATCGCTGGCGGCGATGGCCTCCAGCTTGGTCTGGTAGGCGCCGACGATGCACGCCTTGGAGATGAGCGTCACGCGCATGGGCTATCTTGATCCGCTGGACAGGTGATAGGGTGCATGCGAGGATTCTAGGGCATTAGGCCAAGGACGCAAAACGCGCCACGCGAGCCAACCTTGCCCGCCTTGCCCCCCGATGGTATAATCACCGCGCCTGTGACCCGCACGATTAGGAGGCAAGAGCATGCCGCTGAGCCATGATCAGGTTCTGCACATCGCCGAGTTGGCCCGCTTGACCATCAGCGAGGAAGAGACGGCCAGGTTTGCCGAGCAGCTCTCGGACATCCTCGACTATATGGATAAGCTCAAAAGTGTCGATACCACCGACGTGGCGCCCACGGCGCACCCGCTGGCCCGGCAGAATGTCACCCGCGAGGACAAGGTCCGT
Organism: Anaerolineae bacterium; assembly: GCA_007123335.1. GTDB lineage: Bacteria > Chloroflexota > Anaerolineae > UBA1429 > UBA1429 > SKLG01. The sequence goes on from SKLG01000481.1 coordinate 618, forward strand.
CCCTCCCTCTCTCGCGACGAGGCGCTGGCCAATGCGCCGCAGCAGCAGGATGGGTTCTTTCAGGTCAGGCGGATTCTCGAGTGATCGCCGACCCTCTGCCGGCAGCGTCGCAGGGGATGCCGCCACTTGCTCGGCCGTTGTCCTATGCCCGATCCCTCCCCCTCCGTAGCACATGCCCAGGGTCTCGTGGGCAGAAGAGGAGCAACCCTTGGATTTCCAGCTAACCATTCATGCCGCCCTGGACCGTCTGCGCGACGGCAGCCTCTCCTCACGCCAACTCACCGAGTCGCTGCTGCAGCGCATCGCGGACACCGACGATACCATCAAGGCCTATCTCCGTGTGGACGGCGAGGGGGCGCTACGCAGCGCTGAGGAGGCGGATCGGCGGCGGAGCCAGGGTGAAAAAGCGCCGCTTCTGGGCATCCCTCTGGCGCTCAAGGATGTGATTTGCACCAAGGGGATCGAGACGACGTGCGCCTCGCGGTTTCTGCAGGGCTTTACTCCGCCCTATGACGCCACCGTCGTGGCGCGGCTCAAGGAGAGCGGGGCGGTGATCCTGGGCAAGACCAACACCGACGAGTTCGCCATGGGCTCTTCCACCGAGAACTCGAGCTATTTCACGACGCACAACCCCTGGGACGTGACCCGCGTCCCCGGCGGATCGAGCGGGGGCAGCGCGGCGGCGGTCGCCGCCGACGAGTGCCTGGGCGCGTTGGGCACCGACACCGGCGGGAGCATCCGCCAGCCGGCGGCCTTTTGCGGCGTGGCCGGCCTCAAGCCGACATATGGGCGGGTGTCGCGCTATGGCCTGGTGGCCTTTGCCTCGTCGCTGGATCAGGCCGGGCCGCTGGGCAAGGATGTCACCGATTGCGCCCTCTTGTTACAGACCATGGCTGGGTATGATCCCTGTGATTCTACCTCGGTGGATCTGCCGGTGCCCGACTATTACGGCGCTCTGCAACCTCGCCTGGACGGCGTGCGCATCGGCGTGCCCCGCGAATATTTTGGCAACGGGATGCAGCCCGAGGTAGAGGCCGCCGTCCGCGACGCCCTCCAGGTCTGTCGGGAGCTTGGCGCCGAGCTTGTCGACCTCTCCATGCCCTATACTGAATACGCCCTGCCGGCCTATTACATCATCAGCTCGGCCGAGGCCTCGGCCAACCTGGCGAGATTCGACGGCGTCCGCTATGGCGCTCGCTATGATGACGCCATGCGCGAGGCCGCCGATATCATCGAGACCACCAGCAAGACACGGCAACAGGGTTTTGGCGATGAGGTCAAACGGCGTATTATGTTGGGTACCTATACTCTGTCGGCGGGCTACTATGATGCCTACTATCTCAAGGCCCAACAGGTGCGCACCTTGATCAAGCGCGATTTCGATCAAGCATTCTCGCGCTGCGATGCCCTGATCGTGCCCACGACGCCCACCACCGCTTTTCGCATCGGCGAGCGGGTGCACGATATGTTGCAGATGTACCTGGGCGACATTTTCACCCTGGGCCTCAACCTGGCCGGGACGTGCGGCATCTCGATCCTCTGCGGCTTTGCCGATGGACTGCCCATCGGCATGCAGGTTCTGGGCGGCGCCTTTGAGGAGGCCACCATCTTGAACGTGGCCTATGCCTATGAACAGGCCACCGCGTGGCACCTGCAGACGCCGGAACTGTGAACGGCTATCGCGGAGACGCTCCAAGGGGGTCTCTGCGTTCGAACTATCTTTCTATGAGTAGAAAGCGAGCCTGACCGATGATCATCGGCATCCCTCAAGAGATCATGGACAATGAATACCGCGTGGCGCTGACGTCGGGCGGGATCGAGACGTTGGTCCATGCCGGCCACCGCGTGCTGGTGCAGCAAGGCGCCGGAGTGGGCAGCGGCTTCTCCGACGAGGATTATCAACGCGGAGGCGCCACCATCGTGCCTGACATGGCCACGGTGTATGCCGAGTCCGACATGGTGGTCAAGGTCAAGGAGCCACAACCCTCAGAGTACGACCTGCTGCGTCCCGACTTGATCCTCTTTACCTATTTGCACCTCGCCGCCGTCGAGCCACTGACCCGCATCCTCATGGAGCGCCAGGTCACGGCCATCGGCTATGAGACGGTGCAGCGCGAGGATGGCTCCCTGCCGCTGCTGACGCCCATGAGCGAGATCGCCGGGCGCATGGCGGTGCAGATCGGCGCCCACTATTTGGAGCGCCCTCAAGGGGGGCGGGGCATCCTGCTGGGCGGTGTGCCTGGGGTACGCCCTGGCAGCGTGGTCATCATCGGCGGCGGAATGGTGGGCGCCAACGCTGCCAAGATCGCCCTGGGTCTGGGCGCCCGGGTGACGGTGATCGACAACAACATCGACCGTCTGCGCTTCCTGGATGAGACGTTGCAGGGTAGACTGAGTACCGTCGCCTCCAACCGCTACAACATCGCCGAGGCGGTGCGTCGTGCCGAGCTACTTATCGGCGCCGTATTGATAGCGGGGGCCAGGGCGCCGGTGCTCGTCACCGAGGAGATGATCGCGTCCATGGCCCCTGGTTCGGTGGTCATCGACGTCGCCGTCGACCAAGGCGGCTGCATCGAGACGGTACGCCTCACGACGCACAGCGAGCCCACCTATCTCGTCCACGACGTGGTCCACTATGCCGTGCCCAACATCCCCGGCGCGGTGCCGCGCACGGCGACCTATGCCCTCTCCAACGTGACCCTACCCTACATCACCAAGCTCGCCGACCTGGGATTTGCCGGGGCGGTTGCTGATGATCCGGCGCTGCGTCGCGGTGTGAACGTATATGGTGGCCAGGTGGTCATCGAGGGGGTCGCAGAGGCTTTTGGCCTGGAGCATACACCTCTGGAACAGCTTCTGAGTGAATGATAGATAAACAAAAAGAGTGAAGCATGAAAAAAGACAGCTCTGGCTCAAGAACAGCCCTTGTCGCTGTGCTATTGTGTACTCTGCTGCTGCTCGGTGGATGTGGGCGCGTGATCGACACCATGCTCCACGGCGTCGAGCTTTTACGTGAGGTCGGCCTGGGCGCTACCGCCACGCCGCTCCCGACGCCGACGCCGTGGCCCACCGCCACACCGACGGCTACCCTCTGGCCCACCGCCACCCCCTCACCCACATCCACCACCGAGGCAGCCCAGGCGGCGATTCCGGCCACTGCCACCCCGACGAAGCCCATCGACGATGGTACCTTTACCATCGAGATCACCGAGGAGGAGCTCAATGACTATTTGAGCGCCGAGTCCTTCTCTGGCGATGGACTGACCATCAGCGATGTGAGTGTATCGCTCACGCCGCAAGAGGCCATCGTGAATCTGCGCGCGACCCACCGCGATCTCGGCGTCGGCATGGGCGTCACCCTGTACGGACAGCCTCAGGTCATCGATGGCACCATTTATCTGCGCATCACACGGGTAGAACTGGATGATTCGGTGCGCGGGTTCACCCGCCTCATAGCCCAGGCATTGGTCGAGGCGGCCATCAATCAGTACGCCCAGCCCCACGGCATCCCCATCACTATCGAGGGCGTTGTGGTGGAGGAGGCAGAGTTGGCGCAGGGCAAGCTGATCGTCACGGGCCACTTGGCCCAGTAGACGGCGACAGGCCCCTCGCGCGACGGACCCTTCGCCTGCCTACTCGCCATATCCGAGCCCGCGCAGCGCCTCGCGGGCGGCGTCTTGGTCGCTCCAGGGATACTCGGTGGTGCCAAAGCAGAGAGAGCGCTCGTGGCCCTTGCCGGTGGCAATGACCACGTCGCCCGGCTCGGCCATGGCAAGGGCCAGAGCGATGGCCTCGCCACGATCATCCACACGCCAATAGCCCACGCCCTCCTGCGCGCCAGCCTTTTCGCAGCCTGCGGCGATCTCGGCCGTGATCTGCGCCAACGACTCGGTGCGCGGATCCTCGGCGGTGAGGATGGTGCGATCGGCCAGCCGCCCGGCGATCTCGCCCATCCACGGGCGCTTGGCCCGGTCGCGCAGGCCGGCGCAACCAAAGACGACAGTCACCTTGTGCTCCCCGGCCAGATCGCGGGCCGTGCTCAGGGCGTTCTCCAGCGCGTTCGGCGTGTGGGCGAAATCGACAATGACGGTAAACGGTTGGCCCAGATCGATGCGCTCCATGCGCCCCTCGACGCCGCTCATGGCCGCCACGCCCTCCTGGATCGCCTCCGGCGAGACGCCCTGCGACAACCCCACGCTCACCGCAGCCAGGATATTATAAGCATTGTAACGCCCTACCAGAGGGGAGGTGAGGTGCAGCTGCCCCTGGGGCCAGCGCACGGCTATATGCAACCCGGCGGGGGAGGCGGCCACCTCCTCGGCCACCACCTCAGCCTGGGCGTTCACGGCGTAGGTGATCTGCCGGTCGGCGGGGAACTGCCGCATAAAGGCATAGGAGGCATCGTCGGCGTTGAGCACCGCCACCTTTAGCATGTCGGGTTTGCGCGCCGATGTGCTTAGCGCCTGAAAGAGCATCCCCTTGGCGGCGCGATAGGCCTCGTAGGTGCCGTGGTAGTCGAGGTGCTCGTGGGTGATGTTGGTGATGACGGCGACGTCGTACTCGCACGCCGCCACCCGCTGTTGGGCCAACCCGTGGGAGGTCGACTCTAACACGGCATACTCGACACCGGCCTCCACCATCTCGGCGAGATAGGCCTGCATCTCGGGGGCGTCGGGCGTGGTAGTGTGAAAGCCGGTGGGCTTGGCCGCGTCGCCGATGACCGCCGCCACCGAATCCACCGCGCCCACCCGATGGCCCGCCGCCCGCAGGAGGCTGGCGATGAGCCGGGTGGTCGTCGTCTTGCCGTCGGTGCCGGTGACGCCGATGACCCGCAACGCTCGCGCCGGAAAGCCACGCAGCGCGGCGTGAAGGTAGGCGAACGCCTGCCGGGCGTCGGGCACCAGCGCCGTGGGCACGCCCCCCAGCTCGGCAAGCTCGCGCTCTACCACCACCGCGGCAGCCCCCGCCTGGAGGGCGGCGGGCACAAAGCGGTGTCCGTCGACGTTCACGCCGGGAATGGCGACGAACAGATCGCCAGGCTCCACCTGCCGCGAGTCGCACACCACGCGGCCAATCTCAAGCGGGCGCCAGTGGCGCGTCTGCACCTGCGGCAAAGCCTGGATAAGCACATCCCCTGCGATCATCGGCTGCTCCTATAGCATGGGTATGAGGTCATGTGTAGCGGATAGACACCTGTCGGTGACAGAAAACGACCTCCGGGAGAAGCGACGCTTGCACAGTGCGTCATTCTCCTGGAGGTCGTCGAGATGCGGGCGATCTGACGCCGCGATCTGATCGCCATGTACTCAACGCCTACTTGGCGTCGACCTCGATGCCCAACAGCGCCTCTAACACCAGCTTGCGCCGGCGCTGCTGGCCCTTGACGGCGTACTCGCGGGCCGTCTCCTGGTACGAGACGAGCTTTTCCACCGCCCTGGCCCAGGCGCCCGACTCGACGGGTGTGTGGGCAAAGCCACTGCGCTCGACGTGGATGATCGGCACGCCGTTCTCACCCTCTACCGGGCACACCTGCTCACACGCCCCGCAAAACAGGCAGAAACGTCGGTCGAACTCGACCTTTTCCCCGTCATAGACGAGGGCAGCGGTAGGGCAGGCATCAGCGCAGGCCTGGCAGCCCTCGGGGCAGAGCGAGATATCGAGAAAGACCCGGCCCTTGTAGGGCTTGATGATCTCGAACGCTCCCTTGGGGCCGGTCTCCATGCAGTGGGTGCAGTTGATGCAAAGCGCCCGGTCGATCTCGACGTCTTGCACCGCCACCACCGCGCCCTCCTCATCGACCACCACGTCGGCGCTGATGGCGCCCACGGGGCATTCGTCGATGTAGGTGGTATCCGTGACAGCGACGGGCCCGTCGCCCTCAAATGCTTCCTGGTTGACCCTGCGTCGGCGGATCAACCGTGGGAAGGCTTCGCCATCCACCACCGGGTTCGCCAGCTCGCCGTTCACCCGAATCTCGAGGGCATGGGTGGGGCAGAGCGCCACGCACTCGCCGCAAAAGCTGCACTTGGTCTCGTCAATATCCACCCGCGCCTCGACCACCACGCGGCCGTCCTCGAGGGTGGCCTCAGAGAGGCTGATCGCCTCTCGCGGGCAGACCAGCTCGCAGATCTGGCAGCCACAGCACGCCTCGTGGTCGACGAACATCTCGTAGCGCCGCGTGATCATCGGGCGCAGCAACGTCAGCAGCGCGGGCGTATCGGTCTTGATCGTAGTTCCTCGTGTGGTCATGCTACTCTTCCTCTATACGCCTGGTTCGTCGCGGACAAGCCGGGCCATGAGTTCGCCATCCGGGCCGATCACCGAGACCTCGAGGTCCATCTGGCCGGGCAAAGAGTGGGTGGCGCAACCCAGACAGGGGTCGTAAGCGCGGAAGGCCATCTCCACCCGGTTCAACAGCCCCTGGGTGATCTCTCGACCGCCGCCGATGAGCTCCTGAGCCGCCTTTTTGATCGACATGCAGATGGCGCCGTGATTGTTGGTCGTGCCGACGATCAGGTTGGCTTTTTGCACGATCCCCTGCTCATCGGTGATATAGTGATGGGTCAAGGTGCCGCGCGGCGCCTCCACCGTGCCAATTCCCTCGCTGGGACCGCCCATCGCCGCCTCGTGGATGATGCGGATATTGGGATCGGTCAGCTCCGGATGCTTGGCCAGCTCCAACTGCCGCTCGGCGGCATAGAGCAGCTCGATGGCCCGCGCCCAGTGGGTGGCCAGGGTGGCGTGCACCGGCTTGCCGCCCATATAGTCATAGAACTCTTCATAGGCTTCCTGGGCCAGCGGCGTGGCCATGCCGTCGGCGGCGTTGAGGCGGCCCAGCGGCGTGGCGCGATAGATGCCGCTCTCCATGCCGTCGGTCAGGCCCTTCCAGCCGAATTTGCGCAGGTACGGGAACTTTAAATAGCTCCAAGGCTCGACGTGCTCGGCGACGTGGTCGCGATAGTCGGCGGGCGCATAGCGGGCCACCTCGTTGCCCTCCACGTCCACCACGCGCACATGGCCGTCGTAAAAGTTGACCAGGTTGTTCTCGTCCACCAGGCCCATGCTGTGGGTCTGATGATAGTAGGTCTGGCCCATGATCATGTCGCGGAACTGGTCGTTGCCCAGGATGGCATCGCGCCAGATCCCCATGGTAAAGGTGCCAAACTCGACGGCGCTCTCGCCGATCTCGATCAGGCGCTGCTGCATCTCGGGGGTGACGGCTTTGGCCACCCCACCGGGCAACGCCAACACCGGGTGCACAAAGCGCCCGCCCAACAGCGACAGCACCTCGTGGGCCTCGGCCAGGTGGCGGATGACCCGCTTCCCAGCCTGGGCGCCCACCTTGGCGACGATGCCCAGAATATTGCGCTCGGCGGCCGGCGCGTCAGGTCCGACGAGAAAGTCGGGGCCACCCAGGATGTAAAAGTGGGTGGCGTGGTCGCCGCAGCAAAAGGCGGAATAGACCAGCTCGCGGATGCGCAACCCATTGATCGGCGGCGTCAGGCCATAGACGGCGTCGGCCGCCTTGGCCGCGGCCATGTGGTGGGCCGTGGGGCACACGCCACAGATGCGCTGGGTGATGCGCGGCATCTCTTCCACCGGGCGCCCCTCGCAAAAGGCCTCAAACCCACGGAACTCGGGCACCTGAAAATAGGCGTTGGCCACATCGCCCTGGTCATCGACAAATAGGGTGATCTTGCCATGGCCCTCAAGGCGGGTGATAGGCGCTATATTGATACGTTTCATACGTTCCTCTCCTATGGATTATCTACATGGATAAGCAGGATGATCCGGATATTTATCCTCTTTATCCTGTTTATCCTGTCGATCCATGTAGATCATGACCCTTGCCGTCGATTACCTACATGGATAGGCAGGATGATCAGGATTTTTATCCTCTTTATCCTGTTTATCCTGTCGATCCATGTAGATCATGGCCCTCGCCATCGATTATCTACATCGATAAGCAGGATGATCAGGATAGTCATCTTCTTTATCCTGTTTATCCTGTCCATCCATGTAGATCATGGCCCTCGCCATCGATTACCTACATGGATAAGCAGGATGATCTGGATATTTATCCTGTTTATCCTGTCGATCCATGTAGATCATGACCCTCGCCATCGCCATCACTCTGCGATTCGACCGGCAGGCCCGAGGCCTCGTTGTCCATGCGCAACTCTTGCAGATACGAGCCGGCCAGGCTAAAGCGATAGAGCGTGCCCACCGGGTCGACGATGGTGCTCAGCACGCGCTTGATCTCCTCATCGCTCTCGCCCTCGAACCCGGAGACGATGGCATCCAACAGCTCTGCGCCCTGATCGGCGATGCCGGCCGGTGGGCCATAGCAGCCACGGCAGGGCATCTCGGCGTTGATGCACAGCGCCCCACAACCGGCGTGGGTCGCCGGGCCGGCGCAGATCAGCCCCTGCTCCAGGAAGCACTGCTCCGGATCGGGGAGGATCTCGTGGGGCCGGTAAAAGCGCTCCACGCGGATCTTGCCCTCGCGGGTGCGTGGGCATTGATTGCACACCGTCAGCGTATCGACGCCCAGGATGCTCCCGCGCGGGGGCAGCTTGTTCTCGATGACGGCGGTCATTGCCTTCCAGATCTGCTCATAGTGGGGTGGGCAGCCGCGAATCTCGTAATCCACGGGCACCACCTGCTCCAGCGTGCGCAATTGCCGGCTCATAGTCGGGAGGGTGATCTCCCCCTCGGGCATGGCAAAGCGCGTCTGGGGCATCACGCCATCGGCATTGTCCGTCGAGGGCGATTCCAAAAAGGCGCGACGCAGCCCATGCTCGGCGCCCTTGATGTTGGCCAGGGCCGGGATGCAGCCCTCGGTGGCGCAGGAGCCAAAGGCGACCAGCACCTTGCTCTTGCGGCGCAAGAGTTCGGCGATGTGGGCGTCCTCTGACGTGCGGATGGCGCCGTTAAAGAGGGTCACGTCGATAAAGCCATCGTCGTAACCCTCGACATCTTGGACCTTGAAATCCATGGCGGCGGGCCAAAAGACGATATCGGCCACCTGGGCCAGTTCCAGCAGGTGCTCGCCCAACTCGACGATGGCGATGTCGCATCCACCACAAGCCGCCGCCCAGTATACAGCTAATTTTAGCTTATCCACAATAGTCGGCGCAGGGGACTCCCCGATTCATCGGGGTGAGGAATGCGCCTCCTCCTTTCGTTTTGCGACTTCTGTTTTTTGGGTGATAATATGTTTGCCAACCGGAGCTAACGGCCCGTTGGCCTGCCCTGCGGCAGCCGCACCTGAACAATCGGCTCGTTCGTAAGGTTTCGGCGGGCAATCCGCCGCCGAGTAAAATGATCCCGGTGTTCCTTGTATGGTGCAAACTCTTGGCCTGGACGGGGCCTTCAGCGCGTAACGTGGCCGATTGCGGCGAGCGTGCGCTGAGAAGCTTCCCGCTTTAGCGGGGAGAGTCGTCAC
>SKLG01000103.1 GCA_007123335.1 Anaerolineae bacterium
GGGCCAGCAGCAGCGGCGCCGATGCCATCGCCCAGCGCTTTGCCGCCGAGGACCTGCCGCGCCTCAACGCTGCCGCGCAGGCCCTAGCGCCCACCGAACTGACCGTCTATCCGCTGATGCGGCGCGGGGAGCGCTTTCCCTTTCACGCCCCCGAGGCCGAGGGCTTTATCCTGGGTGAGGCGGCGGATGAGGCCACCCTGTTCCGCGGCTACCTCGAGGGACTGGCCTACGTGGAGCGGCTGTCCTACGACACGGTGGAGACGCTGGGCGCGCCGGTGGGCGACACCATCTATGCCGTGGGCGGCGCTACCCGCAGCGACGCCGGCCTCCAGATCCGCGCCGACGTCCTCGGGCGAGCGCTCGCCGTGCCCGTCACTCCTTTGGGCGCCATGGGGGCGGCGGTGTTGGCGGCGCGAGGTTGCACCTTTCCCAGCGTGGCCGAAGCAGCGGGGGCCATGGTGCGCATCGGGCAGCGGGTGGAGCCCCAGGCGGAGCGGGCCGCAGCCTACCAGGAGCGCTATGCGCGCTTTCTCGACGCCTGCCGGCAGCGCGGATATCTGCCATGACCAATATCTTTCACGATTGCGACATTCGCGGCGTCTATGGCCGCGACCTGGACGAGGACACCGCCTATCGCCTGGGGCGCGCGACCGGCGCACGCCTCGCGGGCCGCGACGTGGTGGTGGGCGGCGATCTGCGCCCCAGCACGCCTTCACTCAAGACGGCGCTGGTCCGTGGGCTGATGGAGAGCGGCGCGCGGGTCATCAATCTGGGGCAGGTGCCCACGCCGGCGTTCTATCACGCCAAGGCTGAAAGAAACGCCGCCGGCGGCGTGATGGTCACCGCCTCGCACAACCCGGCGCCCTACAATGGGTTCAAGCTCATCCTGGGCGACCTGCCGATCACGCCGGAGGATGTGCAGGCGTTGGCCCAGGAGATGGTCGCCGACGAGTGGCCCACAGGGCGCGGCGATTATGAGGCCTGGGACCCGCTGCCCGGCTATCAAAGCTTCCTCGAATCGGCGTTTGGCACGCTGTCGCCCCGTCGCGTCGTCGTCGACGCCGGGAACGGCTCCCTGTCGCTCCTGGCCCCGGCTGTGCTGCGGCGGATGGGCCAGCAGGTCATCGAGCTTTTCTGCGAGCCTGATGGTAGCTTCCCCGGTCGCGACCCCAACCCCGCCGTTCCCGCCCATCTCGCCGAGCTGCGCCGCGTGGTGGTTGCCGAGGGCGCCGACGGCGATCAGATCGCCGGCGTGGCCTATGACGGCGACGGCGACCGGGTGATCTTTTGCGACGGTCGCGGACAGGTGCAGCCCGCCGACCGCACGCTGGTGCTCTTTATCCGGCATCTGCTGGCGCAGCACCCCGGCGGCAAGGTGGTGTACGATCTCAAGTCGTCATCGGTGGTGGAGGAAGAGACGCGAGCCGCCGGCGGCGTGCCGCTGCGCGAGAAATCGGGCCACGCCTTTATCAAGCGGCGGTTGCTCACCGAGGGGGCGGTGCTGGGCGGCGAGCTGAGCGGCCACTATTTCTTTCGCGCGCTGGGCGGCGACGACGCCCTCTATGCCACCCTGTTGCTGCTGCGCATCCTCGACGAGCTGGGGACCACTTACGCCGAGGCGATGGACACGGTGCCCGCCTATGCCATCACCCCCGACTTGCGCCTGCTCTGCCCGCCGGAGGAGGCCCGGCGGATCATCGAGGAGCTGGCCGCCGCCCTGGCCCATCGCCCGCTGGACCGGCTGGATGGCGTGCGCGTCGATTTCGGCGATGGCTGGGCGCTGGCCCGCCTCTCGGTCACCGAGCCGCTGATCACTCTGCGCTTTGAGGCGCGCACCGAGGCGCGGCTGGCCGAGATTCAACGCGAGGTGCGCGCCGCCTCGCCGCGGCTGGACGCCCTGTTCGCCGCAACCGACGCGGCGCCACGGCGTAGATAGGGGCAAGACTGCTAACGGCGTGGGAACGCGCCTGGCGCCCATCCCACAGTTCATGGGGTCATGATGAGGCATCCTACGAGTCATTGGGGAAAGGCATCGGACAATGAGACGATGGCTTGCCTTTGTCCTCGCCGCCCTCCTGCTGGCCGCCCTCCACGAGGGGGCCCACGCCGTGACCTCGGCGCTGTATGGCGAATACGAGGCCTTTTTCGTGCGCCCCTATGGGCTAGAGGTGGTCTTTGAGACGCCGGTGGAGGCGCGGGAGGGTTCTCACTGGGCGGTGATCGCGGGCACCAGCAACCTCCTCACGCTGACGCTGGGCTATCTGCTCCTCGCCATAGGTGAGCGGCTGGCGCGCCTGCGCGTTGCGCTGATCAGAGGTGGGGTCTACTACCTGACCTTGCTGGCGCTGTTGGCGGATGCCCTCAACCTCTCCCTGGGGCCGTTCCTCTATGGCGGAGACGCCGAGGGCATCGCTGTTGGCCTTGGCGTGAGTCGCTATATCATCCAGGGCGTGTTCCTGATCGTGTTACTGCTGAATCGCGAGCTGGTGGCGCAAAAGCTGCTTCCACGGTATGGCGTGCAGACAAGCAATCTTCTCTTGCGCCCGTGGCTCCGCCGGGCGGCATGAGAACGACATCCTATCCGTAAGAGAAAGGCCA
>SKLG01000484.1 GCA_007123335.1 Anaerolineae bacterium
ATAAACGTCGTTTACTCGCTCTCCTCCTTGCCCTCCGCCGCCCAGACCATCCCGCGGGCGACCATCTCCAGGATCTGCGGATCCTGCTCAAACACCTGGGCGACGTGGCCCAGGGAGCAGTAGAACACCCGCCCCTTGCCATACATCTTGGTCCAGGTCACGGGCATGACGGTGTCGCCAAAGAGGGTCGTGGCCAGCACCTGGTTCCCCGGGTCGACGTGCATGAAATAGTGCTCCGAGCTGACCTGAAAGTCGTGCATCCCCTCGGTGATGGGGCTGTCCACGTCCTCGATGTGCACCATGTACTCGATGCCATCGCCGCCGGGGTGCGCCACCCACTGGCCGCCGACCATGAACTGATACTCGGTCTCTTGGCGAAAAGAGTCGCCCATACCGCCGTGGACGCCGGCGATGCCCACGCCGCTGCGCACCGCCTCCAACAAGGGGTTCAGTTGCTCCTTGGTGATACTGCCCATGGTCCAGAGGGGGACGATGAGGTCCAGCTCCTTGAGCTTGGCCTCATCCTTGAGGGCATCGAGGCTATCCGACACCTCTACCTCAAAGCCGCGCTCGCGCAACGCCTGGGCCAGGATCTTGCTGACCGGTTCGGGCTCGTGGCCCTGCCAACCGCCTTGAACGATGAGTGCTTTTTTCATCGGTCTTCTCCCTGCTCGGTCGCCATAACGACCGCTGCGTGTATGACGGAACCTAGTGAACGAACTCTAGCACAAAGTGCGACGCCTCGCCAGTCACCCATATCCCGTCAGACCGAAATAGCCCACGTCGCGTTTGACGAAGCCATCCAGGCCGCTTAACATGGATGTCACGAGTTCCGTTATGCTTATCGATAAGGAGAGACATTCCATGGTCCAAGAAGGCGAGATGGCCCCCGATTTCACCCTGCCCTCGGACGACGGGCAGGAGGTCACCCTCAGCGAGCTGCACGGCAAAAAGGTGGTGCTCTACTTCTACCCGAAAGACGACACCCCCGGCTGCACCAAGGAGGCGTGTAGTTTTCGCGACGACCACTCCATCTTTATCATGAAGGGCGCCGCCGTCGTCGGCGTCAGCCCCGACAGCCTCGAGTCGCACCAACAGTTTCGCGCCAAATTCGGCCTGCCCTTTTACCTGCTCAGCGATCCGGACCATCGCGTGGCCGAGCTTTATGGCGCCTGGGGCGAAAAGACGACATCGGGCAAGACGACGATGGGCATCATCCGCTCGACCTTTGTCATCGACGAGAAAGGCGTCGTCATCAAGGTCTTTCCCAACGTCAAGCCCGAGGGTCACGCCCAAGAGGTGCTCGACGTCCTGTAGCCTGGCGGGATGCCAGAAGAGCGTTAGGCGATGAATGATGCGACGCGCTCCAGACAAGCCCGGGAGGCGCGGCTGCTTCCCGGCTATATGACTGCGCATCTGCCCGGCGTGGGCGGTCGCGCGCGGGTGGTTCCCGAGGATTTTGTCGTCGAGGAGTTGCCCCTCTACGGCCCCACCGGCGAGGGGCAGCACACCCTGTTCTATATCGAAAAGCGGGGCATCAGCACCCAGCGGGCCATGCAACAGATCGCCGACACGGTGGGCGTGCCGCAGCGTCTGGTGGCCAGCGCCGGCCTCAAGGACGCCGACGCGGTGGCCCGCCAGACCCTCTCCGTGGAGGGCGTCGATCCCCAGCGGTTGTTGGCCATCGATCTGCCCCAGGTCAAGGTGTTGTGGGCCGAGCGCCATCGCAACCGGCTCAAGATCGGCCATCTGCGCGGCAACCGCTTTACCGTGCGCATCTGCGATGTCGGCCCCGAGGCGCTAGAGCCGGCGCAGCGTATCCTGGCCGTGCTCCAACAGCAGGGCGCGCCCAACGGCTTTGGCTATCAACGCTTTGGCCTGCGCGGCGATAGCCACCTGCTGGGGCATTGTCTCGTACAAGGCGACGCCCAGGGCCTGATGCAACACCTATTGGGCCTGCCGCGGGAGGAGGACATCGAGCCGGTGCGTCGCGCCCGCACCCTCTATGAGGCCGGCCGCTATGCCGAGGCGCTGGAGGCGTGGCCACACGCCGACCGCACCGAGCGCCGGGCGCTGGCCATTCTGGCCCAGGGGCGGGGGATCGAGGTGGCCTGGCGCCAACTGCCCAGATGGCTCCTGCGCCTCCTGGCTGCCGCCTACCAGTCGTGGCTCTTTAACCGGCTGCTGGACGAGCGCCTGCCCGCCTTGGGTCGGCTTGAGCAGGGCGACCTGGCGATCAAGCACGACAACGGCGCCTTTTTCCTCGTCGAAGAGCCCGCAGCGGAGCAACCGCGAGCCGACCAATTGGAGATCAGCCCTTCAGGGCCGTTGTTCGGCCCCAAAGTGAGGTTAGCTCAGGGGCTGCCTGGCGAGCGGGAACGCGACGTCCTGCGCCAGGAGGGGTTGACGCTGGAGGATTGGCGTCTGCGCGGTGTGCGCCTGGATGGCGACCGGCGTCCCTTTCGCACGCCACTGGGCGAGGTGGATATTCGCTACGACCGGGGGCTGCTGCTACGCTTTACCCTGCCCGCCGGCGCCTATGCCAGCAACGTGCTCGACGAGCTGATCAAGGCCGACCAGCACCATGA
>SKLG01000080.1 GCA_007123335.1 Anaerolineae bacterium
TCAAGGGCAGGCCGCGCTAGTAGCGAAAGATCAGCCCCCCGCCGCTGGCCCCCGCGCCATGAGCCATCAACAACACCGTCATGCCCCGCTGCAAGCGCCCGGTGACGATCATCTCGTGCAGGTTGATCGGGCTGAGGGCGGCCACGGTGTTGCCATAGCGGACGAACTGGCTGGTGCTCTTTTCCTTCGGGACGCCCAGCGCCTGCAATTGGGCCTCCCAGGTCAGGGTGGTTTGATCGCTGAACACCAAGACGTCGATATCGGCCAGGGTGAGGTCGGTCTGCTCCAGGAGCTTGGCGGCGACGATGGCGCTGCAATCCACCACCGCCTGATGCACCACCATGCCGTCGGGCATCTGCATGTTGAACAGCGCATTGTCAAAAGCGCGGGTCTTGTTCAGCATCTCGGTGCCAAAGGGGATGCACGAATACTCGAAATAGGTGTTGTCGGTGTAGAGATAGGACGCCATAAAGTGCTGCGCGTCGCCGACGCCCAACACCATGCCCACCACGGCGTCGCCCTGCAAAAAGATGGTGCGGGTGTCCTTTTTGCTCTGGGTGTTGGCCAGGCGGCTGGTGATGTCGCCGCCCAAGATGAGCACATAATCGTCGCCCGAATCGATGTAGCGGATGGCCATATCCATCAGATGCACGAATCCGCTACAGGCCGCCGCGATGTCGAACGCAGGGACGCCCTGCCGCACGCCCAGCCGCTCCAGCACCTGGATGCTCGTGGCGGGCACGATCTGGTCGCCCAACAGCTTGGTATAGAGCACCCGGTCGAGCTGCTCCGGCGCGATCCCCGCCTCGGCCAGGCAATCCTGCGCCACGTCATAGAGCAGGTCGGCCACGAGGGCGTCCGGGTCGGCATAGCGGCGCTCCTGGATGCCGATGGCGTACTGCACCGCGCGGTCGGTGGCGATCAGGTCGTAGCGCCGGATGATGTCGTCGTTGGTGACCACATTGTCGGGCACGCGCACCCCGGTGGACAGGATGCGGGCGTAGCGATCGATCGCCAGCGGGCGCGAGGGAGGATAGACAAGCTCTGATAACATGGCTACACCTCAGCCGTGATGGGTACAATCGATAGAAAGGCAAGCGGAACCGCCAGGGAATCCACAAGCATGTCAGGTAGCCTGGTCGGCGGCCATATGGTCCTGGATATACTGCACCAGATTCTTGAAAATCAGCTTGTCGTCGCTGGTATCGATAATCGGCACGCCAAAGCGCTCGGTGAGCTGAAAGCCCAGCTCCACCAGCGCCAACGAGTCGGCGCCGATGTCGTCCACGATGTGCGAATCGGGTTGCAGCTCGCCGTCGTTCAGCCGCAGATAGGTGGAGATGATCTCTTTGGCGGTATCGTACACATATCCATCGGTGTGCGCTTGCATGGACTCCTCCTGATGTGCTAGACGCGGTAGATCAGCCCCCCGCCGCTGGCGCCCTCGCCGTGAGAGATGAGCATGACATGCATCCCCGGCGCGACGCGACCTTGGCTAAAGGCGTGGTCCAACAGCAACGGCAGCATGGCCGTCATGGTGTTGCCGTACTCGGCGACGACGCTCAGACTGCGCTCCTCGCCCACGCCGAGGGCCTCCAGGGTGAGGTCGCGCATCCGCTTGTTATTCTCGGTCACCAAGACGAGATCGATGTCGTCCATCGTCAGCTCGCTCTCGCTCAAGAGCCTCTCGCCCGTCACCTGCGCGGCCTGGACATAGAAATCGACGGACTCTTTCCAGTTGCCCATCTGGTAGAGATCGTACAGCAGGGAGAAATCGCCCTCGGCGTAAATGCGATCGGAGACAAAGTCGGCCATCTGGAGCTTGCGCGAGCCGGCGGCGTCAAAGTAGCGGTGGTTGGTGTAAGTATACGTGGCCAGAAAATGGGGCTCTTGCGCCACGCCCAACAGCACCGCCGCGCTGCCATCGCCAAAGGCAAAGGCCAGGCGGGGATCGGTCTTGCTGATCGGCGCGTGGTGGATCCCGCCCGAGGCCACCAGGATGTACTGCTCCTCCTCCTGCGTGGTGCTGATGTAGCGCGTGGCCAGGTCGAGGGCATGGATAAAGGCGTTGATGCCTCCTTCAATGTCCACGGCGTGAAAGGCCACCGTGCTGCCCAGCTTGCGCTGCACCAGCGAGGCCGTCATGGGCAGGATGCGGTCGCCCAAGAACTTGTTCACGAACAGCCTGGTGATCTGCTCTGGCCGCACCCCCGCCGCGTCGAGGCAGCGCCGCGCCGATTCCAGCAGCAGATCGGAATCGGCCACGCCCTCGGGGGCCACCCGCCGACGGTCAAAGCCCAGCGTCTTGCGGATGGCCACATCGGTCACCGGCAGGCGATTGGCGGCGATGATCTCCTCGTTCGTCACCACCGTCGGCGGCAGATAGGATGCCGTGGCCACGATGCGGCTGTGCCGTTTCATCCTTCTGCGCCTCAGGGGCGGAAAAACATACTCCGTGGATGCCATGTTCCCCCTACTCTCGATCCGCCCGGCCATCGCGCAAGGCGTTCTTGTCGATCTTGCCCATGTTGTTTCGCGGCATCGCCTCGACAAAGATGATGCGCTTGGGCACCTGAAAGCTCATCA
>SKLG01000409.1 GCA_007123335.1 Anaerolineae bacterium
ACCACCTATCAGCGCACCTTCCTGGAGAGCATGGTGCGCCCCGGCCTGGGCGCCGAGCATTGGACCTCGCGCAGCAACTATCCCGCGTATGGTCTTGTGCCCACCGCATCGGGCTCGATGCCCGAGACCTCTTTCTACGTCAACCGCCGCTACGCCCAGCCCGCCGCGTTCGTCGAGCGGATGACGCTGCGCCCCGATGGCTTTGCCTCGGTGCATGCGGGCTATCGGGGCGGGGAGTTGATCACCAAGCCGCTGCGCTTCACCGGCAACGCACTAGAGATCAACTATGCCACCTCCGCCGCGGGCTCCATCCGGGTCGAGCTGCAGGATGCCGACGGCGCGGCGCTGGCGGGCTTGACGCTGGCCGACGCCGTCGAGATCGTCGGCGACGAGCTGGCCCGCGTCGTGCGCTGGCAGGGGGGCAGCGATCTGAGTGGCCTGGTGGGACGAGCGGTGCGGTTGCGTTTCGTGCTGCGCGACGCCGACTTGTACGCGCTGCGGTTCGCCGACGTCTGAGCACGTAGGTATTCTCGTGCGCGAGCCATCGGACGCGGCACACGGGGTTAGCGCGCTTGGATCGGATTCCTTGGCTATCATGGGTCAAACACAATCCACACAGGGAGATGATCATGATCAAGCATGTGGGGTTTGTCGGGGTGGGCACCATGGGCGAGCCGATGGCCGCCAATCTGCTCAAGGCGGGGTTCGAGGTGGCCGTCGTCGCCCACCGCAACCGCGCGCCGGTGGAGCGCCTGGTGGAGGCTGGGGCGACGGAGAAGGGATCCATCGCCGAACTGGCCGCGGCGGTCGAGGTGGTGGTGACCTGCGTCTCCAACGACGCCGCCGTGGAGCAGGTGTTGCTCGGCCCGGGAGGCGTGTCGGAGGGTGGTGGCGAGGGGTTGATCGTCGTGGACACCAGCACCATCTCGCCCCTGACCTCGCAGCGCATCGCGGCGATGTTGGTGGAAAAGGGCGTCACCATGCTCGACGCGCCGATCAGCGGCGGTCAGACTGGGGCTATCGCCGGCACGCTGGCCATCATGGTCGGCGGGCCGCGCGAGGCGTTCGAGCGCGTCCTGCCGGTGCTCGAGGGCATGGGCCAGGCCATCACCTACATCGGCGAGAACGGCTCGGCGCTGGTGGTCAAGCTGTGCAACAACATGATCGTCGCCGCCATCACCGTGGCCGCCTCAGAGGCACTGACCATGGCGGCCAAAGCCGGCGTGGATACCGGACTGGTGCATCAGGTGCTCTCCAACGCCACCTGTCGGGGGATGATCATCAACGAAAAGCTGCCCAACAGCGTGCTGGTGGGCAACCTCAAGCCGGGGTTCAAGCTATCGTTGATGCGCAAGGATATGGGCCTGGCCCTCGATTACGGCAAGGCCATGGACGTGCCCATGTTCAGCGCGGCGCTGGTGCACCAGCTGTACACTCAGGCTGATGGGCTGGGCAAGGGCGAGCTGGATACCATCGCCATCAGCGAGCTATACACCGAGGCCACCGGGGTGAGCCTGCTGCGGAAATAGCTTGTTGGATATCGAGGCGCCGAGGATCGAGTCCCCGGCGCCTCGGATGGCGTCATGCGACCAGGTACTTTTTCAGCTCGTTCATCACCAGCTCGGTGCCCAGGCCAGGGCCGGTAGGCGGGATCAGGTGGCCGTCCTCGACGCGTAGCGGCGGGTCCATGATGTCGTCGCGCCAGGGCACGTCGTCGGCGATGAACTCGAGCACGAGAAAGTTGCGCATGCCGATGGCGGCGTGGGCGCTGACCAGCGTCGAGATGGGGCCGTTGGGGTTGTGCGGCGCCACGCGGACATAATAGGCCTCGGCCATGGCCGCGATCTTGCGCGCCTCGGAGATGCCGCCGGTGCGCACCACATCGGGGTTGATGACCTCCACGGCGTGCTTTTCCAGCGCCTCACGAAAGCCAAAGCGCGCCCACTGGTGCTCGCCGATGCACAGCGGCGCCGTGACCGCACGGTTGATCTTGACCAGCGCGTCTATATTCTCGGGGGCGTGCAGCTCCATGTACAGCGGATCGCAGCGCCCCACCGAGTTGGCAAAGCGGATGGCCGTATCCACATCGCCGACGTTGCCCAGATCCACCGAGATGTCGCGATGGGCGCCCATCACCTCGCGCAGCTTCAGGCCCAACTGCCCGGCCTGCTCGATATACTCCCAGGTCAGCTCGCGCCCCTTGGGCGAGTACTTGATGCAGGTGTAGCCGCGATCCACCGCCCACTGCGCGGCGTCGATGCGCCGCTCGAACTCGCTCTTGCCCGTGCTCTTGGTTTGGTCGCCGCAGATGGCGAACAGCCGCAGCCGGTCGTGCACCTTGCCGCCCAGCAGGTTGTAGATCGGCAGGCCGGCCACCTTGCCGATAATGTCCCAGCAGGCGCTCTCGATGCCGCAGATCGCCGAGACCTGCACCCCGCCATAGCCCAGCGGGATCAGCGCCCCGTACATCTTGCGCCACAGCCGCTCGATGTCAAAGGGGCTCTCGCCGATCACATGCTCCTTGAGGCACTGGATGGCCTGGACGATGATCTCGCCGTGGGGCCAGTTGGTGGCGTCGCCCAG
>SKLG01000129.1 GCA_007123335.1 Anaerolineae bacterium
CCGCCGATCTCTCATCACCGTCGATGGAGGGGGCAGGCCGGCCCGATCGCGAGGCGCTGACCGCCGACGTGTTGCAGGTTTTTGCCGAGGTCACCAAATACCCGGTGGACATGCTCGAACTCGACATGGAGATGGAGGCCGACCTGGGCATCGACACCGTCAAGCAGGCCACCATCCTGTCGCTTCTGGGCGAAAAGTATCGCCTGGAGCGCGATGACAGCTTGCAGCTCTCCAACTATCCCACCATCGGCCACATCGTCGGCCTGGTCCATGATCTGGCCAACGGCGGCCGGTCGTCCGTCGACGCGACAGAGGTCGTGGTGGACGCGCCTCTTGAGCCCGAACCCGAACCCGAGCCCGAGCCCGAATCCGCTGCCCCGGCGTCGGATACGAGCCTGACCCGGCAGGTGGTGGTGTTGTGCGAGGAGGAGCTGGGCGCCAACATCTATGACCTGGCGGAAAAGACGGTCTGGCTCCTGGGCGAGAATCAGGTTGTGGTGGAGCGCATCGGCGCGGAGTTGGCCCAGCGTGGGGCGCAGGTGCGCACCTTTGCGTGGCCCCAAGACGTGGAGCAGGGCCTCGCCGGCGCGGTGGCCGATCTGCTGGCCGAGGGAGTTGCGGAGGTGATCGTCGATGGCTCCCACGTGGGCAGCGAGGTCGATTTTTACGCGCTCTCTCCCGACGAGGCGCGAGAGGCTCTGGCGCTCAACGGCGAGATGCGCTTTGCCTTCTACAAGGAGCTGGCGGCGCGCGGGGCGCAGCCGGACAAAATCCTCTGCCTCACGGCCATCGACGGCAGCCTGGGCATGGCCCCCGGCGAGTCGCGGGTGAGCGATCCGACCTATGGCGCGTTGGCGGGCTTGTACAAGGCGCTGGGCAAAGAGTGGGGCGAGACGCAGTATAAGGTCGTCGACGTGGCGCCGGGCGCCGTGGCCGACGATCTCGGCGCATGCGCCGCGCTGGTGATCGACGAGATCGAGCGCGAGGGCTTGGGCGTCGAGATCGGCTATGAGCAGGGGCGTCGCCGGATCGCCAAGATCGACGAACAGGAGATCGCGCCGACGGACACGCTGACCTTTACCGCCGATGACACCTTTTTGATCGCCGGCGGGAGCAGCGGCATCGGCGCCGAGGTGGCGCTGGCGCTGGCCGAGCGCTTTCCGGCGCGGCTGATCATCCTGGGGCGCGTGGCCTTGCCGGAGAACGTCGCCGAGCTGGCGGCGCTGGACGACGATGGTCTGGAACAGCTCAAAGCCAACCTCATGGAGGAACTCAAGCAGACCCACGACCGGGTTACACCGGCGCTGCTGAACCAGGCCTATGGCGATATCCTCAAAGCGATCGCG
This sequence comes from Anaerolineae bacterium, assembly GCA_007123335.1. Taxonomy (GTDB): domain Bacteria; phylum Chloroflexota; class Anaerolineae; order UBA1429; family UBA1429; genus SKLG01. The sequence goes on from SKLG01000129.1 coordinate 1,347, forward strand.
GTGCATCGCAACCTGGAGGCGATGCGCCGTCTGGGCCGGCAGGCGCTCTATATCTCCTGTGACATCGCCGATCTGGCCGCGCTGGAAGCCGAACTCTCGCGGGCGCGGGCGGCGCTGGGCCCGGTGACCGCCATCGTCCACGCGGCGGGCGTCGAGCGCAGCCACCTCATGGCGCAAAAGAGCGTCGCCGAGTTCCGCCAAGTGATGGCCGCCAAGGCGCTGGGGGCGTGTCACCTGGCGCACCTCTGCCGCGAGGACCCGCTCAAGCTGGTGGTGGCCTTTTCGTCCATCGCGGGCCGCTTTGGCAACGCCGCCCAACTCGACTATTCGGCGGCCAACGGCTTTCTGAACGACTGGATCAAGATGATGCGCCATGCCCGCCCGCAGGTGCACGCCGTGAGCCTCATCTGGTCCGGCTGGAAGGATGTGGGCATGGCCTGGCGCAACGAGCTGGTCCGCGACCGGTCGGAGGAGATCGGGCTCAACCTGATCGAGGTGCACCAGGGCGTTGACGCCTTTATCGACGAGATCCAGCACCGCACCCCCCACGCCGAGGTGCTCCTCCATCGCGGGCTGGGCGGCTTTGTGGAGCCCGAGCTCGCCGTCACCTCGCTGGAATGCCTGCCGCTCATCGATCGCGTGGTCAAGCGTGAGGGGCGTATCGCGCGAGCCTATCGCGTCTTTTCCGTCAAGCGCGACGCGCTGATCGATCAGCATCGCCTGGGCGCGGTGCCGATCCTGCCGGCGGTGGCCTACTCGGAGCTGGCGACCGAGTTCTATGCCCTGCAGGTGGGTTACAGGCCCCAGTATGTGCTGCGCGACCTGACCTTTGAGAACGCCTTTAAACTCTTCCGCGAGCAGCCACGCGAGCTGTTCATCGAGGGGCAGGCGCAAGATGCCCACACCTGGACGATTGCGGTGAAATCCTACTTTCGCCCGCTGCGCGCATCGGAGGCGTGGGAGGTGGTGCACTCGCGCGCGACCGTCTCCGACGAGCTGCCCGACTATGCCGACATGGACCCGCAGGGTTGGCCGCCAGAGACGGAGGGCCTGCAAAGCCTGGCGCCGGAGGAATCGCTGCTGCTCATGCAGAACTCGGGGCCGGAGCAGCGCATCATTCTGGGGCCGCTCTACAACGACGTGGTGCGCGATGCGGCCTCGAAAGAGCCGGTCATGATCTATCCCCACACCACCCTATACCCGACCTACTTTCCGCAGGAGCAGTTGACCAACAGC
>SKLG01000531.1 GCA_007123335.1 Anaerolineae bacterium
GGATCCTCGCCGAGATCTGGTGTGAGCTGTTGGGCGTGGAACGCGTGGGCGTGCACGATGCCTTCTTTGAGCTGGGCGGCGACTCGATCCTCAGCATCCAAATGATCTCTCGGGTGTCCCAGCGCGGATTGCAGCTCACGCCCAAGCAGGTCTTTCAGCATCCTACCATTGCAGAGCTGGCGATGGTAGCCGGCACAGGCCCCAAGATTCATGCCGAACAGGGGATCGTCACCGGCGAGGTGCCCTTTACGCCGGTGCAGCGCCGATTCCTGGAGCTGGACCTGATCCAACCTTGGCACTGGAACCAGGCCGTCTTGCTCCAAGTCCAACAGCCGTTGGCGCCCGACTGGTTGCAGCAGGCTTGTGAGCACCTGGTCGCCCATCACGACGCCCTGCGCCATCGTTTCGAGCGCACCGACGAGGGCTGGCGTCAAGTCGCTATAGAGGCCCAGACAATATCCAGCTTTGATCGCGTGGATCTCTCTTCCGTCGCAGACAACGACCTGCCCGCCGCCATCGAGGCCGAGGCCAATCGCTGGCAGCGCAGCCTCGATCTCGCCAATGGGCCGTTATTCCGCCTGGTGTACATCGATCTAGGGGACGACCGCCCTGGGAGGCTCCTCGCCGTGGCGCACCATCTGGTGATGGATGGCGTCTCTTGGCGCATCGTGCTTGAGGACCTTCAACGCATCTACGACCAACTGGCTCAAGGTCAACCGGTGACCCTACCGCCCAAGACCACGTCCTTCAAGCGTTGGGCGGAAACCCTGGTTCACGCGGCGGACGAACACCGAGACGAACTATCGTTTTGGCTTGCGCAGCACAAGAGCGCCGCCCCGCTTCCGCGAGACCTGCATGACGGCGAGAACACGGTCGACTCGGCGTGTATGGTGCACGTTTCCCTCCATGCCGACGAGACCGAGACTCTGCTTAACAAGACGCTGGCTGCCTACCGCGCCGAGATCGATGCCGTGCTCCTGACCGCTCTGGCGCATACGGTGGCGAACTGGAGCCATATGTCGCGCATCGCCATTGAGCTAGAGGGCCATGGGCGGGGCGATATTGCTCCCGATATCGACGTCTCGCGGACGGTGGGCTGGTTCACCGCGCTTTATCCCATAGCTGTGCCCGTGTCTACAGACGGCGATCTGGTTGGGACGCTGAGGCTGGTCAAGGAGCAGTTGCGCCAGGTGCCGCGCGATGGCATCGGCTATGGCTGTCTCCGCTATCTCGATCCGGATGCTGGTTTACAGCTCGATGCGCTGCCGCAACCGGAGATCAGCTTCAACTACTTGGGGCGCTTTGATCAGACGCTCAAGGGTGATCTGTTCCGGCTGGCCCAGGAGTCCACCGGGCTTTCGTTCGATCCGCAGAGCAAGCGGTCGACGATCATCGACATCAACGGCGGCATCGCCGATGGCCAACTCACCCTTGCGTGGACCTACAGCGCGCATATCCATCGTGCCGACACCATCCATCGTCTGGCGCATGCCTTTATAGACGCGCTCCGTGCGCTGATCCGACAGAGTCAGGCGCCCCAGCCCGCCGCACTCACGCCATCTGACTTTCCGCTGGCGGGGCTGCGCCAGCGCGAGCTCGACAAGGTTCTATCCCGCACCAATACGCTGATGAGGGGGCGCTAGTATGAGTAGGGACGAGATCCAAGACATCTACCCGCTCTCACCGATGCAAGAGGGGATGCTATTCCATAGCCTCTACGCCCCCGACGCTCACGCTTATTTTGAGCAGTCGAGTTGGAGGCTAGATGGCACGATGGATCTGCCCGCGCTGGAGCAGGCCTGGCATCATGTGGTGGAGCGCCACACGGCACTGCGTAGCGCCTTTATCTGGGAGGGCGTGGACCATCCGCTACAGATCGTGTATCGCAACGTCACGCTGCATATCGAAACGCGGGATTGGCGTCACCTCTCCGAGTCGGAGCAGGAGCAGGCGTTGGATGCATTCCTCGCCGAGGATCGCGCTCAGGGATTCGATCTTGCCTTCCCCCCACTCATGCGTCTGGCGATCCTGCGCCTTCGGGATGATGCTCTTCAACTTGTTTGGAGTCACCACCACCTGCTGCTGGATGGATGGTCCGTGCCTCTGGTGATGCGCGATGTCATGACTTGTTATGAAGCCTATTGCCACGGCCAGACGCCCTATCTGTCTCCGGCTCGCCCCTACCGTGAGTATATCGCCTGGTTACAGAGCCAGGATAGGACGGCGGCAGAGGCTTTTTGGCGAGAGCGTCTGCGGGGGTTTACGGCCCACACCCCGCTAACCGTCGATCGTCACAGCGCCATCGAGACCGACGAGTATGGCATCGTGCAGCATCGCCTGTCGGCTGACGCAACAGCGGCGCTTCAGGAGATGGCCCGACGGTACCATGTCACCCTCAATACCATCCTGCAGGGCGCATGGGCATTGCTTCTCAGCCGCTACAGCGGCCAGCAGGACATTGTCTTTGGGGCGACCGTCTCTGGCCGCCCCGCCGAGATCCCCGACGTCGAATCGATCGTCGGTCTGTTCATCAACACCTTGCCGGTGCGGGTTTCGGTCGATCCCGAGGCGCGGAC
>SKLG01000173.1 GCA_007123335.1 Anaerolineae bacterium
GCCTATCCCCAATCGGAAACCTGCTCCAACACCTCACCAAACAGTTTCATCACAAACAGATGACCTTCTTCAGGATAGACATGTAAAGATGAGCACGGCAGCTTCTCATCCAGGTACACCGCATAACTCACCGGTGCGAACTTGTCTTCCGCACCATTATACAGATCCACCTTCGTCTCGATCTCCTCGACCTTGAATCCCCACTCACCATACAAGATGAGGGCATCGTCCGCGGGTCCGCGAACTCCCTGCCGAAAGGCTTCCCTCACATCCTTCGCAAAGAATCGCGCCATCTCCTCATCTCGTAGCAGCTCTTTGTCGGCCTCGCTTAGCGAACTCTTTATCCACTTGATGAATCCTTGGGGCGACAGCTTTTTCGCTGCGTATCCTAGAAGGGAAAAGGGTAGGTAAAACGCCCAGGGGGCAACCCTGGAAAGTTGCCCGAAGAATCGATCCAGAGACGCCATCTCCTTCCATAACGCCGGCTCTTCTGCCACAGGGCCCCAGCTTCCCATGAGCACCGTAAACGCAAGCCGCTCTGGCATGACATGCCCACAAGCCAAAGCGTAGGGGCCTCCCCCCGATACTCCGATGACCCCAAATCGCTCGATCTCCAGTTGTTCTGCTACCGCGCAAGCGTCCTGCGGCCAATCTAGTAGCCTTCTTCCTCGTACATAGTCCGAACACCCGATGCCCGGTCGATCCAAAGCAAGGATGCGGTAACCATATTCCCTACCCGCCTGATCGCTATACAGGGCTTCATACCGTGATCCCGGTGTGCCATGAAAGTAGAACACGGGCTTTCCCTTGGGGTCCCCATATTCACAATAAGCGATCTGCAGATCATCTCGGAGTTGAATAGCTTGTGTTTCAAGTTGATTCTCTAGCATCCTTGATATTTCCGAACGGGACTCTTGTCACCGCGCCTAACCATAGTCTTCACCCACGCGTTGTGCGGAATCTAACCCGCATAGAATACTCGGGCTTATTTCCGCCTAATGTACCCAAGAGCATTTTGCAAGAATAATGCTACGCATATAATCCACCAAGAGCATCATATACAGAAAAGACAACGCGCTCAATCGCGGAATGCATCGAGCCGGCAGCGCCCACATCCCCACCCGGAGGGTACCCATGCACGAGCAGCCAACCATGTGCAGCAACGCCCAAACGCCCGACGCAGTGGCGCGCCGCGCCCGCGTGGCCGACCTGGTGCAGAATGATCCCCACGCCCCGCGCTACCATTTCGTCGCGCCGGAGGGCGTCGGCCGTCCCTTTGACCCCAACGGCGCCCTCTATTGGCGGGGGCGCTACCATCTCTTTTACATCTTTCAGGACCCGGCGCTGCCCCACGGCGGGCACTGTTGGGGCCACGCCTCGTCGGCGGACCTGTTGCACTGGGAGTATCACCCCACCGCGCTGGCTCCGGCGCCGGGCGACCCGGAGACGGGCATCTTTTCCGGCTGCGCGCTGGTGAACAAAGAGGGCGTGCCGACGTTGGTCTACCACGGCGTGGACGCCGGCACCTGCATCGCCACCGCCGAGGATGACGGCGTCGCGGACGACGCTCTCATTCGCTGGCACAAGAGCGCCCACAATCCGGTCATCCCCATCCCCCGGCAGGGCGATCCCGGCTGGGGCGTCTACAACGTCTTTGACCCCCACGTCTGGCTGGAGGGCGACACCTACTATGCCATCCTGGGCGGCCGGGTCAAGCCCCACGAGCAGTACGACACCGCCTACCTCTTTTCCTCGGACGATCTGCTGCACTGGCGCTACGAGCGGCCCTTTTACCAGCCCAACCCCGCCTGGACCCATCCCGAGGAGGATTGCGCCTGCCCCGATCTCTTTCCCCTGGGCGACCGCCACATGCTGCTGTGCATCAGCCATCCCTACGGCGCGCGGGCCTATCTGGGGCGCTGGGAGCGGCGCGAGGGCGTGAACACCTATGTGCCCGTCGAGCACCTGCGCATGAACTGGCCCGGCGGCCCCTGCTTTGCGCCGGAGAGTCTGGTGGACGACGGCGGACGGCGCATCTTTTGGGCCTGGGCGCTGGATCAGCGTGCCGGCGAGGGGCTGGTGACCAACGAGCTGGGGGTGATGACGTTGCCGCGCGTGCTGTCGTTGGATGACGAGGGCGGGCTGCGCATCGATCCGCCGACCGAGCTGGAGACATTGCGCGGCGAGGGGCAGCGCATGGAGGGTCTGAGCCTGGACGCCGACGCCGAGCTGGTGCTGCCCGGCATCGCCGGCGACGTCATGGAGCTGAGCATCGTCGCCGAGCTGGCCGAGGGGGCCACGCTGGGCGTCGTCGTGCGCCGCAGCGCCGCCGAGGGGACGGTCATTGCCGTGGACGCGGCGGCGGGGACGCTGGCCATCGACACCACCCGCTCGACCCTGCGCGACGACATCTTTCAACGGCATCCCATCGCTCGCGGCGACGTGCCCCAGAGCGACGTGCGCGTGCAGGTGGCGCCCCTGGACCTGGCCCCCGGCGAGCCGCTGACGCTGCGCATCTACCTCGACCGCTCGATGCTCGAGGTGTTCGCCAACCGCCGCCAGTGCGTGACCCA
>SKLG01000498.1 GCA_007123335.1 Anaerolineae bacterium
CAGTGGTCCCGATGGCGATGGCGCCGTCGCGACGTGGAGAGAGCGGCTGCGCGACGAGGTAGAATATCATATCTTTCTCCAGTTCCTCTTTGACCGGCAATGGGCGGCGCTCAAGGCTTATGCGGAGGAACAAGGGGTGCGCATCATCGGCGACATGCCGCTGTATATGGGACATGACAGCGCTGATGTCTGGGCGCATCAGGATCTGTTCCGCCTGAACCAGCATGGCCACCCAACCGTTGTGGCCGGCGTGCCGCCCGATTATTTCAGCGCCACCGGACAGCGCTGGGGCAATCCCCACTATCGCTGGGAGCGCATGTCCGAGGATGGCTATGCCTGGTGGATGCAGCGCTTGCAGCGTACCCTGTCGCAGGTGCACATGGTGCGGCTGGATCACTTTCGCGGCTTTGCCGGATATTGGGAGGTGCCGGCCAGCGAAGAGACCGCCGTGCGCGGTCGTTGGGTCAAAGGGCCGGGAGCCGCGTTCTTTGAACGCGCCCGGGAGGTGCTAGGCGAGCTGCCGATCATCGCCGAAGACCTGGGCACCATCTCGCCCGACGTCCATGCCTTGCGCGAGCGCTTTGGTCTGCCGGGGATGCGGGTGCTCCAGTTCGCCTTTGATGCCGACGCCTCCAGCCCCCATCTACCCCACAATTATGCGCCGGATACGCTGGTCTATACGGGCACTCACGACAATGACACGACGTTGGGGTGGTACTGCACACGAGACTATGCCGCGCAACATCGCGTGCGCGTCTACACGGGCACGTCGGGCGAGAATATCTGCTGGACGCTCATCCGCCTGGCCATGACCTCCGTGGCCGACATGGCCCTCTTTCCCTTGCAAGACGTCCTCGGCTTGGGCAGCGAAGCGCGGCTCAACGTGCCGGGCCGGCCCCACGGCAACTGGACCTGGCGATTCGGCGCGCAGGACCTCCGCCCAGAGCTAGCCCACGCCCTGCGCGAGCTGGCCGACGTCACGGGCCGCTTGGCCAAGATAGGAGCGCAACCGGAAAAAGAGAAGGACGCAGACAAGGTGGACTACCAACCCTCTTATACCGACACCGAGCTCGCCAATCTGGCCTGTCAAGAGGACGCCAAAGCCTGACCCGTCCGTGAGGTCGGAGCAGCGAGGAGAGATATGCCGCTCTATTGGGGAGACCTGCACAACCATTGTGGGATCAGCTACGGCTATGGCAGCCTGCAGAACGCGCTCGTGGCGGCGCAAGGCCAGCTCGATTTCTGCTCGGTGACGGGCCACGCCACATGGCACGACATGCCCGCTCGCCGACCGGGCACCGAATTCCTCGTGGACTTTCACCGTCGCGGATTCGAAAAGCTGGCTGCCCATTGGGACGAGGTGCGAGCCACCATCGAGGCTGCCAACCGGTCTGGCGAGTTTGTCACCCTGCACAGCTATGAAGCCCACTCGAGCAAGTATGGCGATCGCCACATCCTCTCGCCCTCTCCCGATCTGCCCATCGTCGAGGCCGATTCGCCTGCTGAGGTGATCGCGGCGCTTGCGTCGCAAGCGAGCGGCCCGATACCCGCCATCGCTGTGCCGCATCACATCGCCTATCCCAGCGGCTACCGAGGCATTCGCTGGCCCAGTTATGATGAGGGCGTTGGGCCCAACGCGATCAGCCCCATCGTCGAGGTCTATTCCAAGCACGGCTGCGGCATGCGCGATGTGGGGCCCTATCCCTATCTGCACACCATGGGGCCGCGGGAATGGCGCAACTCGGCCGATGCGGGGCTGCACATGGGCTATCACTTTGGGTTCGTGGCCTCTACAGACCATCACGCCGGATATCCCGGCTCCTACGGCGATGGACGCCTGGCGGTGCTCGCCGACGCCCTGACGAGAGAGGCGCTATGGGAGGCGCTGTTGGCCCGCCGCACCTACGCCGTCACCGGTGACAAGATCGCCTGCGAGTTTAGCGTGAACGGCGAGCCGTTTGGGGCGCGGATCGTCGCCCCTGGGCGTCGTCGCATCAAGCTCCGTGTCAGCGCCTGGGATGCCATAGACAAGATCGTCGTCTACAAGAACCGCCGCCCATGGAGAGTCCTCTGTGGTGAAGATCTGCCCACTCCAGCCGCCCCCTGGCGCTACATCACCCGCATCGAGATGGGCTGGGGGCGCTCTCCGGCGCCCTTTGCCTGGGAAGGGCGCCTATCCCTGCGGGATGGACAGGTGCTGGCGGTCGAGACCGCCTTTCGTGGCCGCAGCATCCTGGCGCCCTCTGAGGGCAAGGACGAGGATCCTGACGCCAACGCGCTGGACAATCGCCTGCTGGAGCGGACAGATACAAGCGTGGCCTGGCGCGCCGAGACCGTGGCCAACGTCTCGACGCTCCATCCCTCCACGGCGGCGATCATGATCGAGATCCGCGGGAACCGCGCCACGCGGCTGGATCTCGAGGTCAACGGTCGCCACCAGAAAGCAACGTTGGGTGCGTTGATGGCCGGCAACCAGGTTACCTTTATGGAGGACTATGCCTCTGAGGCATTTGTGCTCCATCGCGCCGTGCCTGAGGCGCATTACAGACTGGCCCGTGAGTGGATCGACA
>SKLG01000185.1 GCA_007123335.1 Anaerolineae bacterium
AGCTTTTGCATCCGTGGAAGGAGGACCTGTCCACGCTGGCCAGCTTCCCCAACGTATGGTGCAAGATGTCGGGCCTGACGACCGAGGCCGATCACCAGCACTGGTCGCGCGAGGACCTGAGGCCCTACATCGATCACGTCATCGACAGCTTTGGGTTTGATCGGGTGATGTTCGGTGGGGATTTCCCGGTGGTGCTGCAGGCGAGCCCGTGGACGCGCTGGGTGGAAACGCTAGAATGGGCGCTGGCTGGATGCTCGCAGGACGAGCTGCGCAAGGTGTTCCGCGAAAACGCGCTGGCCTTTTACCGCTTGGATGCGTGACGAACCCAGGGGCAAACCCGAACGGCGATCTTGGCCATAGCGATCTGAGAGGTAGACACGATCCGGCCAGGAGCCGGCGTCGCCGCTGCGCCGAATGGATATATCCTATCGATAAGGTGGAGTATGAAGGAAAAAACGGCTGTCGCTCTACAAAAGTGGACCGAGCTTGACCAGGTCGAGCAGGCGCTTGAGCAGTGCCTGGCCCATCTGGGAGGCATCGCGCGTTACGTGCAGCCTGGGCAGACGGTGCTCATCAAGCCCAACGTGGTCTCCAGCGGTCCCGCCAGCTCTGGGGGAACGACCCACCCCGAGTTGGTGGAGGCGCTGATCGAGCAGGTGCGCCGCCGCTCTCCGGCGCGGATCGTGGTCGCCGAGGGGACGCCGGGCTTTGGGCTGACCCACGACAGCGCCTTTCCCACGGGGGGTTGGCGAGAGATGGCCGCCCGAACCGGCGTCGAACTCTACAATCTGGATGGCGGCCCGCACACCGAGGTCGCCCTGGAGAACCCACGCTACCCAGGAACGGTGCCATTTCCCCAGGTCATCCTGGACGTCGATGTGTTCATCTCGGTGCCCTGTCTCAAGACCCACATTAACGCCGACCACACGGTGACGCTCAAGAACAGCTTTGGCTGCACGCCGCAATGGAAGCGCTCCGAGGTGCATCGCCAGTATCTTTTGGAAGAGTTCTTGGTCGACCTGAACCGCGTGCGCGCCCCGGATCTCATCATCGTCGACGGATTGATCGGCGCCGAAGGTATCGCCGGGGGCGTGGGCTTTAAGCACCCGGTGGGCGCTCAGGTGATGGTGGCCGGGGATGATCCTGTGGCGGTGGACGTCGTATCCCGCGAGCTGATGGGGATCACCGCGCCCACTCGTCACCTCAAATGGGCGGCCGAGGTAGGCCTGGGCATCGGCGACCCCGATGGCATTGAGGTCGTGGGCGATACTGTGGCCGCCTGCATGAAGCGGCGCTTTATCGGCGCTGCCGAGGAGCTTGAGGAGGCCATGCCCGGCCTGCGGGTACACGACCGCAACGCCTGTAGCGGCTGCCGGGCCTTTGCCAACACGGCCCTGCACCGCTTTGCGCGTCAAAAGCTGCTCAAGCCATTGCACATCGTCCTCGGCGCCGACGGCGAAGAGCCACAGGTTGAGGGCGCGGTCATTGTCGTCGGCGATTGCGCCAAGGAGTGCGGTAATCTGGGCAGCCTGGTGGCCGGGTGCCCGGCCCCCGTGCCCGCCATCATCGAGGCGCTACAAGCGTCGCGGGCCATCTGCCAGCGCTGCCTGGAGTTGGGCCGCGAGGCCCTGGCCGGCGCGAGCCCGTCCGATCTGCCCCACCTGCGGGTATCCGCCGCAGGCGACGAGCTCTTTGTGGGCGCGGAGGTGGAACGCAACGCCTGGCACCAGGAGCTGATCCTGGGCGACTGCAACGCCTACTATGCCAACGCCGTGTTAGAGCGCGCCCCGCAGTTGGGCATGACGCCCGGCGTCGATGTCGTGTGGCTGCGCGGTTGCCCCGTGTCCGCTGAGGAGTTAGGCGAGGCCGTCGAGCGACTGCGCGCGCTCCAGGCGCAAGGGGCCAAGCCACAGTGAGTTGACACAAGGAGAGACGGTGCATCCTCAGGCCACGAGTCTATCGCCGGGGCGAGGATGCGCCGTCCTTTACCTATCCTAGAGCGGCAAAGGCCGCATAGGCGGCATCGCCGACGGTGTCCCGCGAGCCGGCAAAGCCGGGGCCGCCCGCCGCCACATAGCCATGGCTGGCGCCGGAACGCTCTGGGCTGACCCAAAAGGCGTACAGCCGGCCTTTTTGCAGGGAAAAGCGGAAACGCACCGGCCGGCCCGATAGCGCGGCCACATCGTCCGCCCCCTCCCATGTGACCTCGATCAGCGTCTTGTTCGTCTGAATAGCCTTGCAGGCCTCCCGCGTGTAGCGCCCCAGCGGCTGGCCATCCTCGCCCAGTATCTCGACCCGCAACTCTCCTTCCCCGGCATCCACGTTCACGAACAGATGCTTGCCCTGGAACCGGACCTGCCGGGTGGTCAGACTGCCTCCCGCCTCGTCGGCATCCATCGAGGCAAAGCCATCGCGGCGCAGGATGCCCAGCCCGGTGGTCATATCGCCCGCACCCTCTGGGCGGAGACTCCGCCCGCTCACATAAAAATAGAGCTTGTCGCCCATCACCAGGCAACCGCCCCCCGCCGTCTGCATGTTCCCCCAGTTCCAGGCTCCCTCCACCGC
>SKLG01000209.1 GCA_007123335.1 Anaerolineae bacterium
CGACCGTCAATGAGGGTGCCGGTGACAATCGTGCCAAAGCCCGATATGGTAAAGACACGATCGATGGGTAACCGCGGCCGACCGACGTCGACCGGCGGGTCGGCAGTATCCAACAGGCGATCCAGGGTAGCCGCCAGCTCGGGCAGGCCCTGTCCTGTCATCGCTGACAGGGGCACGATCGGCGCCTCGGCCAATACGGTACCTTGCAGCTCCTCACGCACTTCTTCCTCAACCAGTTCCAGCCATTCGGGGTCCTGGACCAGGTCTATGCGCGTGAGAGCCACCACGCCACGAGGGATCTGCATCAGATCGAGGATGGCCAGATGCTCACGAGTCTGCGGCATCACCGACTCATCAGCCGCCACCACCAGCAGGGCCAGGTCGATGCCACCGACGCCGGCCAGCATATTCTTGACGAAATCCTCGTGGCCCGGCACGTCGACGACACTGACCTCGCGCCCGCTTGGTAATGTCAGCCAAGCGAACCCGAGGTCGATGGTCATCTCGCGCTCTTTTTCTTCGCGGAGGCGGTCGGGGTCAATCCCAGTGAGCGCCTTGACCAAGGTCGATTTGCCATGATCCACATGGCCGGCGGTGCCGATGACAAACACCTGGCTACTCCGTGGTCTTGCGAGGAGTGTTCTGCTTGGCGTCGCTGTCTGTGGTATCGCCATCGCCTGAGGTCGCCGTACGGCGTGCACCGTCTATGGCGCCATGCTGATGCGCGCGAAGTTGGGAGATGGTTTCGGCCCAGCCACGAGCGGCGTTCTCCCAAGTCTCGTACTGCACGCTACGGAAACGCTCCATCTCCACCTTGGCCTCGGCATGCAGCACCTCCAGGCGCTGGCGCAAGCTCTCCAGAGCGCTACTGGTCGCCTCATCGACCTCTTGAAGCGTATCTAGCCGCTTTTCCTGGGCATCCTCGCGCTCGCCCTGCGTGGCCACAAGGTGATCCTGCCGCTGTTTCTGTTGCGCCCAACGCTGCTCATTCTCTCGCTGGAACTCGCGCAGCTCACGACGCAACTGATCCTCAGCCAATCGCTGCAACTGGCACAGTTGATCTTGTTTCTGGCTCACGTCCTGGGCCAGAGACTGGGTATCGCGCAGCACACGCCGACTCTTTTCGTGTTGATCGGCAAAGTAGCGCAACTGGTCGGCCCACGTATCCAACTGGTGCGCATAGCCTTCCAGGCGTCGTCCCCACTCGGTCATCTGTTGCGCGCGCACTCGTTCACTACGTCGTTGGCTCTCCAGCATTTCGTCTTGACGCTGGTTTAGTTCCTGGCGTATGCCCTGCATCCCAGCGATCTGGGCAGCCAGTCTCGGCAGAGTATCCTCCACAATGAGGAGTCGTGCCCGCAGCTTCTCCTCTATTCCCGGAATTTCGGCCACTGCCTCGGCATTCTTTTTGATCTCGACTTCATTGCGCTGAATGCCGTCACGCAGCGTGCGACGAACCTCCTCACTCTGACGAACTTTGACGGCCACCGCTTCGAGCTCTTGTTCGAGCCGCAGCACCATCTCATTCAGGCGCCGCTCCTCCGCCTGGCGCACGGCCAGACTCTGCTCCAGCGGTCCGAAACGTTCCAATTGGGCGCGCACATCGGCGATGGCGCGGGTGTCGGCCTCGCGTTCACTCTGTCGATTGCGCAGGAACTCGGTCTCACGTTTCTGCTGAGCCTCACGCATCTCGGCCAACATAATGCCCACTTCGTCACGAGTATGCTGCAGGGCTTCTTCAACCTCGGAGATACGCAGCAACTGACCGCGCAGCTTGGTAACGGTATCCTCAAGCTGCATGATGCGCTGTGTCTGATCGACCAGCATCACCTGTTGTTTATCAACCAAGTCTCGTAGTTCGCTGAGAATGGCTCTGTCTTTGCGCAGCTCTTCATCGAGCCAGGTCGTATTGGGTCCAGCTTGGGCGGATGAGGGATTCATGCGATGTTTACTCCAAAATATCCCGACGCAGGCCATAGCTGCCATCCAGCCTCGGGAAGGATATCAACCAGGGAACGGACATCGTGCCCAACGCGCATATCAGATTGGTTCCATATTCCGTCACGCATCAAGGTGTAATGATCACCACCGTGCCCATCTCAGCCCACTTGTAGAGCCAGAGCGCATCGGGGGTATCCAACACAATACAGCCAAAGGAGCACCCGGTGCCCAGTGCGCTGCGCCACAAGGTGTGGCCGGTGCTACGGTTGATCGGCAAGGCATGAAAGCCGTTCTCCGAGCCTCCAGCCCAATAAATACCCAGCCACCAGGGCATACGCAAGTCCCACTGGGAGGCATAAGCTTCGGGCAGCTTGGTTTGAATCAGATATCGTCCGGGCAACGTTGGCGCGCTAGTACGCCCAATACATGCCGGGAACACGCGAATGGGCTGATGGTTCTCATAGACTGTGACCAATCTATCGCTGAGGTCTACCACAATACGGTTGGGCGGGATGATGATATCCATCACCTCGGTCAAGCGCTGGTCGGCATCCTCCAGGTTGGGCAATAGGCCAAGAGCCGCCTCGTAGGCATCACGCGCCTCGTCCCAGACCTCATTCGTCTGACGCTGCATGCCCACACGATAGTAAGCCTGTCCCAGCATCTCTCTCGTATCACGAAAATCGGGCCGCCGCCGCTGTACACCCTGCAAGGTATCCACGACTCGCGGCCAATCCTGAGCCCAATAGGCATCCAGACCCAAGAGGTACTGTTTGAGATCGCGGCGAATCTGTTGCAGATCCCTGCTCGATGCGTTCAGGCGCACGGCATGATCGAGTTCGAGACGAGCCTCCTCCAACTGATTGTTATCGATGAGCTCCAGACCACGATAGTAACGGGCCTCACCCAGACGATTGCGGGCCTCTTGGTTCTCTGGGTCGATCTCGCGGATACGCTCCAACACCTCGATGACGCTGTCCCAGTCCTGTCGTGTCCAGGCCACATCGACCTGAATCCACATAGGCTGGACCCGCTGAGCCACGGTGGGTGTCGAGGTGGGATTCGCAACCAGCGGCGGCAACTCGAGAGCTTCCGCCGTCCCCGAGGATGAGCGGGCGTGGACAATGCCCAGCCACGCAAAACTCACGACGGCGAGAAAGGCCAGCACCGAGAGCACTGGCGTAACCAACGTATACAGCCGTGCAGACATCTGGACTCGGGGCATGCCGCCTCTGCGAGAGGTCTTTTCCTCAGCCAAGTCGGCCAACGGATCGGGATGTGCAGACGGAGCGAGTTCCTCACGCTCGACAGTCTGAGGTTGCTCCACGACAGCGCGGGGAGGTGTTTCTTTATCAGCAAGCGTGGCGGCATTCAGCGCCACCTTGAGCGCGCCCGAGGCCACCCGTTGCGCCCAATGCTCGCCAGAACGTCCTTCGGCCTTGTCAGGGGCTGACGGCACCTCCAAGTGAGGAATCCGGCGGCGCGGACGAACCGAACGTGAACGCGGCAGATTGCGGCCTGCTTGAGCGACGTCAAGATCGACGTGAGCGACGTCAAGATCGACGCGATTGCCCTCCTCCTCAGCCTCAGCCTCAGCGCCGAGCTTGCGTCCAAGGCGATTCTCAGCCCATTGCCGAGCCTCAACGATGCGTTCGCTATAGGGCAACAACAACGACGCCTCTCCTAGGTAACGCAGGCTTGCCTCTTTGGATTCGGCCACATAGGCCAACCAAAGCCAGGCATCCTCATTCTCGGGATCAAGATGCACCATCTGGGCAAAAGCGGCACGAGCGCCGGCGACATCTCCGCTGCGCGCCAGAGCCTTGGCAGCGTCCATGGCCGATGTAGTAAGGCGCAAATCAGCGTCAAGTTGGGTGTTATCCATCGCCGTCTCCTCAACGACACATCACTGGCCTGATAGAACGGATGCCGTGGTGAATGAGAAGATCGCCACAGCACATCTTGCACTACCGATCACCTATCGCTTACAATGGAGCATAGTATAGCAGGTTTGCAGGGGGGTCGCAAGGAGTAGGACGGCGCGATCACCCGATCACGCGGATCTGCCATACATCTCAACATCGAGCCCGGCGGGTAGAAAGCCGTTGGGCACACCGCAGGAGGAGCAGGAACGTGGACAAGAAACGACGCATCTCGTATCTGGCGGCTTTGGGACTGGTGCTACTTATCATCGCCGTGTTGCTGGATTTGAACGTCCCAGACAGAGGCACCTTAAACATCATCATCCGTATCACGGCGTTGACGGCCTATTGGATCGTCTTTTTGTCGATTATATCGAGTCATTATATGCGCGAGTTAGTACGCTACTTTGGCCAATCCTTTGTCAAGATCCATCACATGGGCACCATTACTGCACTGATCCTGATGATCGTGCACCCGGTAGCCGTCGCCATTCGGGCCGGGTCGCTCGATGTGTTCGTCCCCGTGTTGGACTCTTGGTATGATTTTCTATTCTTTGGGGGGCGTCAGGCGCTCTATCTCTTTCTCCTGGCAGCCCTGGCAGCGTGGCTACGCAAGACATGGAAGAGCACCTGGCGTCCGCTACACTGGCTGACGTACCTGGCCTTCTGGTTCGCGACGGCGCATGGGATCATGATCGGCGAGAACCTGGGCACGCCGCTACTGCAGGCCATCTCTATCGCCATGGCTGGCGCGACCGTTGCCGTGTTTGCGCTCAAGCGGATCGGACGACAGGCCCCACGCCGCCAAACCCGATAGCGCCGGATAGGTCCTCACACCTGCTGCAAAAGGCCGATAAAAGCTCGTCGGCTCGCGCATCCATAGATAGCACGCCGCCAGGAAGAAGGCGTGTTATCTGTGCCAGGCAGCAAGAGTTCCTCTAATCCACATAGCTGGCCATTTCCTCAGCAGCGTCGATGATTGCATTAAACAGGGTCCTGATCGAATAGGGCGAGAAGCGACCGGTAATAGCTTCATAACCACCCCATTTGTGAGCGTTAGGATGGGCGATATAGCCCATGCTCGCGGTTGCCTCATACATGATGTACGTTCGCTTGAAGGGAGAAAACCACTTTAAGGCGGCCCCCAGTTCGGCAACAAGCTCACCAGGAACGCCGATAAGGAGAATTGGACCAATACCCAACAGAGAAAACTCAACATCGATCGGCTCGCCAGGGCGCTCAAGGCTCTTCAAGAGGCCGTCTAGCCGGTCCTCCCAGGCGTGGGGCGGTATGGCTCTAAGTTCTTCTGCGCTGCGCAGGGTCAACGTGACCGATCGAGTGATACCTTGGAGGCGGATGGGTTCTTCAATGGCGAAAGCGTCATACCTTCGCTTGGTGGCCTCGGTAGCCAAGACTTGGCCCACCCTTCGCGTCTCCGCGAATCCGCCTTCGGGGGCTTTGGGATGGTTGTCTCCTGCCGCGCCATTGATATAACAGGTCAAGCACTCCATGTTCTCTTTGATAATATCCCGAACCACACCGGGCACATCGGCGCTAATGAGCGAAGAGGTGTTTCCGGCGGTTAGGGGATGCATCGTATAGTTCAAGATAACGCCAAAGGGATGCCGGCTCCCCTTCGGACAAAAGTAGAGCAGGCCCAGTTCCTTATCCTCGAACTGGTTCGTTATAGGTACGAGTTCCTTATAGTTGGGCACGTACAGGTTTCGCTCGTCGCTCAAGAAGAATCTTCTGTTCATGTTCTCGTCAACGTATGCCCGGTTGACGATCACATCGCATTCTTGGAGGCGCGATTCTGCCTCTCTTGCTACCTCCGCGGCCTTGAGCGCCAAAAAGTCCTGGTATTCCTCCAAATAGTCAGGGGGCTCATCCTCAGCGCTATACACCTTTAACTGCGGTCCTTCATGAGTGTGCGTGCACGTAAAGAATATTCTCTCTTTATCAACGCTCACGGAGCTTTGGATACGATCTTTGAGGCTTGATCTCAGATTGGCATCCATTCCCAGCAGGTCAAAGCTTATCAGCACAGCCTTTGTGCCCTCGTCCTCGAAGCATACTGCGCTGGCGTATAGATCATCGTGTACTCCTGTAGACCACATGGGGGAGTATCCCGCCAGTAGGCATCTACCATCCTTTGGTGTGATCACGGCCTCGGCGAAACCTACCTTCATCTTCTGTCTCCTTCTCTTTATTGTTTTTTCGACTATGATCTGTAGACACAAAGCTCAGAGCTTGCGCAGAGCATACCATTGAAACGGGACATGCGCCAGCTCTGCCATGCAAAGCAGCATGCCAGCGAAGGATCTTTATCACTGACATGCTGCCTCGGAGACGTGTCTTACCGCGCAATCGCGCCGAAACTGCTGACGTTCAGCCTGTCACCCGTTGCTTGGATACTTTCGTCTTGATCTCTTTTGCCGCTACCCAGCAGGAACAAGAGGATAAAGCGAGTAGTGGGAGATCCCTCATCGATACCAACGGGCCGACTACTTGGATTTAAAGCCCATCTTGTTCCTGCGCAGACGATAGTTCCCGCCCACAATGCCGACACACGATAGCATCCTTCTTGATGCGCTCGGCACAATAGGGGCATATCTTGGTGTTACGTCGTTGAGCACCTACAAATAGCAGTACGACCAGCGCCGAGAGCAAGGGCCCAACACAGAATAGGCTGAGCAAAATGGCCAGCTCGACGATGCCGATGTTCGTCATGATGATCCCTTTCCCTGATATCCCACGATGAAACCGGCTACAGGATACGCGCGTGCAACGTCTCTATCGCCATCTCTGGCGTGGCTCCGCGCTCTGTCGTGCGCAGGTACAGATACTGGTATACATCGCGAACGATAGCCGCCACAGGCACACCCAGCAACATGCCCAAAATCCCTGCTACCTCGGCCCCCATCACGACGATGATCATGATCACCGCAGGATGAAAGCGCACGGCATGCCCCGAGACGAGCGGTCTAAGGACAATGCTCTCGATTTGCTGAATGGCTCCATAGGCCAAGACCACCCATAATGCTTTGATGGGCTGGTCCAGTAGGGCGATGAGCACCGCCGGCAAAGCGCCGATATAAGGCCCTAAAAACGGGATCACCTCAAAAATGCCCGCGAATGTGCCGAGAACAAGGGCAAGATCGACCCCAATGATAACCAAAGCCACCGTTGCCATAGTACCGACAATCAGCATCATTAAAAGCTGTCCACGAATATAAGCACTCAGCAATTCATCGATGATACGAAAAATAGCGCGCACATCATCACGGGCGATGTCAGGTATCACATCGTAAAAGGTACGACGCGCCTTGACTTTGTCTCGCAGTACATAAAACAGCCAAAAAGGAATAATGACCATACCGAGGACAAAGCTCACCGTCTGAGACAATGTCTGTAACGTCACGGTGATCGTCCGCTGTATCGTGGTCGCAATCGTCTGGCCAGCTTCGCGGATGGCGTCTTCAATGGCCTCACGTATACCCTGCGGAATACGCTCCAGGAAGACATCGAGGTCGATAGCTGTGATCTCTTCCAAGGCAGGAATATACATACCGATCATCTCTATAAGCTGCCTTGCCTGCTCAACCACTATAGGGATAAATAGCAATAGAAAACCTACGAACATACCAATAACAATAAGATAAAATAATAATACGGCTAGAGAACGAGACCAACCACGGACGCGAAGAAAAATCGGCATGTGACGGTCAAAAAAATCGATAATTGGCATGAATAAATAAGCGACAAATAAACCCATGAAAAAGGGGACGAGAGCCGTCCAAGCCGAAAACAACAAAACCAAGACAAGAATGACCAGCGCAGCGATCAGCACTGCGCGATAGCGTAACTTGGTGTCGGAAATCCAAGGGATCACTATGTTTTGCTCCTATCTATCAGGCATTGGCCCTGTCATTCATCATCGGCCAGAACTGATGCGATAAGCTGTTCAATGTCCTCTAGAGGGGTGCCTTGCCGCTTTAACCAGACCAGGAATTCAATATTGCCCTTGGCCCCGGTAATCGGCGATTGCACCAGACCTGCTACTACCCAACCTTCCTCACTCGCCCAGCCGAGGAGATCGCGTAGAACTTGGCGATGCGTCTCCCGGTCGCGAACGATTCCCCCCCTGCCCACCAAATCGGCGCCGGCCTCAAACTGCGGCTTGACCAAGGCCACTACATCGCCCTCTGGCTTTAACCAACGCGCCACCATGGGCAGTATCAGCCGCAGCGAGATAAAGGACACGTCGATGGTAACCAGATCGATGGGCTCGGGCAGCTCCTCCAGATAGCGGGCGTTAGTGCGCTCCATCACCACCACTCGTGGGTCCTGGCGCAAATCCCAGTGGAGCTGACCATAGCCCACATCAATGGCATAGACGCGCGATGCGCCGCGCTGTAGCAGGCAATCCGTAAAACCGCCCGTTGAAGCGCCCACATCTGCCGCGACACAAGCAGCGGGGTCAATGCCAAAGGCGTCGAGGGCTTGGGCCATCTTGAGGCCGCCACGCCCGACATATGGCAGGCCATGGCGCACCTCAATATCGACCGACTCGTCGACCTGCCGGCCCGCCTTGTCTACGACTTGGCCATCGACCAGCACCTGTCCGGCGAGAATGAGCCTGCTGGCCTTCTCGCGACTCTCGGCCAGCTCCCGCTGGTACACCAAAGTATCCAAGCGCATCTTGGCCATACTAATCCGTCCGCAGGAACAAAGCCCGATCCCGTTCTTGACGATCTACTCCGTTCAGCCTATGATCCATCGGTCTGCCCCTCATCCATATAATGCGCAAAGGAAGGTTCATGTTGCGAGCACTGCTTCGCGCCATGCGTCCCAAACAGTGGTCCAAGAATGTCTTTGTCTTTGTCGGCATGTTCTTTGATGGCCACATATACCTTGGTCGAATACTGGCCACGATGGCTGCCTTTGGCCTCTTTTGCCTGCTCTCAAGCGCCGTCTACTTGATCAACGATCTCAGCGATCTGGAAAGAGATCGCTTACATCCCAAGAAACGCCATCGCCCGCTGGCATCAGGAGCCCTCTCGCCACGCGTCGCTTGGGTAGCGGCGCTGATCATCCTTGGCGGCGGACTGCCCGTCTCGTTTCTCCTAAGCCCTGGCTTTGGCGGAGTCGCGCTGTTTTATGTGGCGCTGATGCTGGCCTACACCTTTTATCTCAAGCATGTGGTCATTATAGATGTCATGGTAGTAGCGACCGGTTTCGTGCTGCGTGTCCTGGCCGGCATTACCGTAATCACCGTAACGCGCTTTTCACCCTGGCTGTTTGTATGCACCACCTTGCTATCGCTCTTTATTGCCATCAACAAACGCCGCCATGAGCTCTTGTTGCTGGCCGAGGAGGCGAACAACCATCGCACCAGCCTCCAAGAATACACCGAGTCCTTTCTCGATCATATGACCTCGTTGGTCACAGCCACGCTGCTGACGGCCTACTCTTTTTACACTTTTTCGGCGCCCAATCTGCCAACCAATCACGCCATGATGCTGACCATACCGATTGCGCTGTATGGTGTGTTCCGCTACCTCTATCTGGTCCACGCCAAAGGACTGGGCGGAGATCCAGAGGAGCTGGTGATGGAGGACAAACCGTTACTCTTGGCGTTGGTCCTCTGGGTACTGACAGCCGGCCTGGTCATCTACTGGCCAGTGCTCCTCTGAGCCCCCATCATTTTCGATCCTCTAAGTAAAGCATCAGAGGGCGCTGCCACCGGCACACGCCCTCTGTAAATGATCCTTTTGCAGCAGAACCAGCTTAGCGCTTGGTGTACTGCGGCGCCTTGCGTGCGCGTTTGAGTCCTGGCTTTTTGCGCTCTTTGACCCGAGGGTCGCGTGTGAGCAAACCCGCGGCTTTTAACGGACGCCGTAGTTCGGGATTGGCCTTGAGCAGCGCACGAGAAATAGCATGGCGAATGGCGCCGGCCTGTCCTGTGACGCCCCCACCCTTGACCAATACGGTAATGCGATATGCGCCCTCGTTATCCGTAAGCACAAGCGGTCGCACGGCCTCGGCCATATCCACCGGTCGGCTAA